>DAOVEU010000047.1:0-8744 GCA_030668805.1 Desulfobacterales bacterium | reverse complement strand
AATCATTATTTTGGGGGCTTCCGGGTTGTTGCCCCGTCCCTGGGGGGGCCCAACCCCCCCCCCCCCCGGGGGGGGGGGGTACCCCCCCCGACCGCGATGCTTGACGCTTGACGCTCGATGCTGGGTTGATATCCGTTTTTCAATATTCAATATTCAATCGACAATCGTAATGATGCCCTCAAAAATCTCATTCAGCGCCTGCACTGACCTGGCATCATCCGGCAGTTCCACGGTGGGTCGTCCCTCCGTATCATAGCGGCAAATCAACTCGTCTTCCGGCACACACCCAGCCAGATTCAATCCGGCCGCATCCACGGCATCTTTGACTACAGGCGGCAACGGGCCGTTGACCCGGTTTATGATCACATAGTCTTTCTTAATATCCACCTTCATCTCCCGGGCCAGATCACGAATCCGCCTGGCTGCCTGTATTCCCCGCTGGGTTGGGTCGGATACGATCAGCAGGATATCAGCCCGCCGGGCCACCAGGCGACTGATATGCTCCATACCTGCCTCATTGTCCATGACCAAGACCCGGTAGTTTTCGCAGAGGATGTCCATGTACCGGGAAAGCAAGGTGTTGGCATGGCAATAGCAACCCGGGCCTTCGGGCCGCCCCATAACGATCAGATCATACCCCTCGCTCTCTATCAAGGATTCGTGAACCTTATATTCCATATAGAGGTCCCTGGTCATACCCGGCGGCACACCGTCTTTAAGCCCCTCCCTGGCCTCACCAAGGGTGGTCTCTACCTCAAGTCCAAGGACCTCATTCAAATTCGCATTGGCATCCGCATCCACGGCAAGGATTGGCTTGATACCTTTTCTTAGAAGAAACCTGATCAGAAGGCCCGCAATCGTGGTCTTGCCAGTACCGCCCTTGCCGGCCATGGCAATGGTCATACTCATGAAACGTTCCTCTGGCTCTGGATCATCTGGCTGTTCGCCTCAAGGTATTTGCTCACATCAGGGAAAAGACGGGCATCTGTGTGGGGAAGAAAAAGGGCCCCCATATACTTGTCCATGAAGGACTGGTTGTCGCTCAGCTCAATATTGGTCATCATTTTGGCAATCCGTTCCACCTCACCAAGCATTCCTCTGGAAAGGCACACCAGGCGAGACCCCACCAGGGACCCATTTCCAAGGAAATGAAACCTTTCAACAGGGATATCCGGAAAGAGGCCAATCTCTTTTCCCTTTTCAATGTTGATGTATCGGCCAAAGGCGCCTGCGATGATTATCCGGTCCAGCTCATTGAGGGAGAGATCCAGGGTCTCAAGGAGCGTAAGGCATCCGGCAAAAAGCGCCCCTTTGGCACGGATCAGGTTTTCAATATCGACCTCGGTGATGACGATATCATGCCCGGTCCCGGAGTCTTCTCCCCACGCCAGCACGTATTCGTATCCGAATCGCCCGGGCCGGATGCGGTCTGAAGGGAGATCGCGAACAAACTTGCCGTTTGGGTCAATGACAGAGGCCGACAGCAACCCCGCCAGGACACTGATCAGGCCGGACCCGCAAATACCCCGGGGCTTTTTCTTTCCAACGGTAATGACCATAGGCTCCAGAGTTACCGGATTGATGTGGAACCCCTCAATTGCTCCCCGGTCGGCCCGCATACCATGTCTGATGCCGCCTCCCTCAAAGGCAGGGCCCATGGAACAGGCAGCGCACACCAGCCAATCACGGTTCCCTAAGACGATCTCACCGTTGGTCCCGATGTCCATGTACAGCGTCAGTTCCTCTTTTTGAAACACGCCAGAGCCTAATATGCCGGAGACAATGTCTCCTCCTACATAACTTGCCACCGAAGGAAAACTGTAAACCTGCACACAGTCAGGCAGGTCAATGCCAATGTCTGCTGCCCACACAACCGGCATGAAATTGGCCACAGGCACATAAGGGGCCTCCCTGATATGACGTGTCTCTATACCAAGGAGAAGGTGTGTCATGGTGGTATTTCCGGCCGCAGCAATGCATGAGATGCTCTTTTTTGAGGTGTAGGTGTCTTCCAAAAGCTCATCAATAACCTGATTGATGGAAGATACAACAAGAGACTGGAGCTTTTTTTGCCCTTCAGGCTTTTGGGCATATACGATGCGTGTGATAACGTCCTCGCCGTATTCAACCTGCCTGTTGTATTCGGCCCGTTCAGCCATGACCCTTCCGGTCTTAAGATCGATAAGCTGGGCACATATGGTTGTCGTGCCGATATCCAAACCAATGGCAAGATTCTGCTCAGACGTATCCCCGCGTTCCATGCGCACCAGCTTCAAGGGCCGGTCTTTGTCTTTTCGGGATAGAAGCATATTCGGTGCTGGATCTGCCATCAGGGTGGCTGTGACAAACCAATCACTTGTCCTCAAGATGTTCGGCATGATTTTCAGGCATTGTATGTCTGCACAGATATCTTCGATATGATGCTGCTGTCTGAGCCCCGCGGAAAAACGCGACAGGTCACTCACATTGTCCTGTAACGTAGGCGCAGTCAGTCGAAGGGGCACCTTGATGGCCATGGGGTCAAACTGCCAGCCCTCAGCCAGGGGTATTGTCTCAAGGTCAGCAATCTTGCGCTCCGCCTTGCCCATGTCGAGTTTTTGGGCCATGACACGTCTCAGGCCCCTTGATTCAAGAGGAACCTGGACAGTGCAGTCTGAAAGCACGAAAGTTTTACATGCTTGCCGCCATCCCTGTTCGTATTCTTCCTGACTTATCTTCTCAGTCTTTTCGCTATCAACTTCGCCTGCCTCGATCATCACGCGGCACTTGCCACAAACACCCTGCCCGCCGCATGTAGCATTGATGTGGACGCCGGCCGCAAGGGCCGCCTCCAGGAGGTTAGTCCCCTTGTCAACACGGATTGCAACATTGTCTGGCTCAAAGGTAACGGTGTGTTTCATGATTCAGTTAAGGGTGCCTAAAGCCCGCCCTGGAGCTATGTGGTCAGATCAACCTGCTGAGCCTATAGGACACTACGTGCCCGAATGAGCCTCTTACGCGTATAAGCCCGGTCTGGGCCAGGGTGAACTAAAGTGAACTAAAGTGCCTAAAGTGAACTAACCGCCATGATTCAGCAAAATGCAGCATCACAATAAATAATGATAACATAGCTTGGCATGAAACGCTATGCGCTATGCATTTTCACACAAAAAAGGCCGCTCGGATTAGTCTCCAGGCGGCCTGTCTGTTGGCGTTCACAGGTTCAGGGTTCCCCGTTCAGATGATTTCCCCCCTTTTTTAAAGGGCCCGCCCTGCCCGCCCTGGCGCGACAGCCTTGGACAGACGTGTCGTTCGTGTCATCCCGGTCTGGGCCAGGGGCGCGACAGAAGTTGGACAATGCCTCCGAAAGAAAAACCCGGCCCGCCCTGGCGCGACAGAAGATGGAGAATGCCACAGAGTGAAAAACCCGGTCTGGGCCAGGGTCTGGGCCAGGGGGGTTAGGGGGGATTTTGATGGTTCCCCCAACTAGTGGATGCGCCCTCTGCCCCCTGACTTCTGCCCCCTGCCCCCTGCCCTCTGCCTTCTGCCTTCTGCCTTCTGACCTCTGACCTCTGATTTCTGACCTCTGACCTCTGACCTCTGACCTCTGAACGCTGAACCCGTGAACGCTCACATTTATAAAGCGTTGACCTTTCAGCTTTCCCCTTTCAGCTTTCAGCTTTCTCCTGCCCCGCCATCTGCCTATACGTCTCATACCTTTCTCTCATGTCCTCCTCGGCCTTTTGAAAAAGCTCTTTCGCGTTTTCCGGAAAGGTTCTTGTCAGGCTGGAGTAGCGCACCTCGCCCATGAGGAATTCCTGAAAATCACCTTTTGGTTCTTTGGAATCAAGGATAAAGGGATTTTCCCCTGCTTGTTTTCGCCTGGGGTCATACCGGTACAGGGTCCAGTAACCCGATTCCACAGCCCTCTTCTCCTCGTGCTGGCTCCTGCCCATATTGATGCCGTGGCTGATACAGGGCGCATAGGCGATGATCAGAGATGGTCCCTGATAACTCTCGGCCTCAATCAATGCCTTCATCAGTTGATTCTTGCTGGCACCCATTGCAACAGATGCCACATACACGTAGCCGTAAATCATAGCCATCCTGCCCAGGTCTTTCTTACGGGTCGGTTTGCCACCTGCTGCAAACTTGGCCACAGCTCCCGTGGGTGTTGCCTTTGAAGACTGGCCACCGGTGTTGGAATAGACCTCTGTATCCAGGACCAGAATGTTGATGTCATGGCCCATGGCAATCACATGATCCAACCCGCCATAATCGATGTCATAGGCCCAGCCGTCACCCCCAAAAACCCAGATCGATTTCTTGACAAGGTAATCACTTCGATCAAGGATTTCGGAAAGCAGGGCATGGGCGGAATTTTCTTGATTGACCATCTCAAGTTCGGCAAGTTCTTCTATCTTGCGCCCATACTCCCTGGATCTATCGGCGTCATGCATGTTCTCCAGCCATCCCTCAAACGCCTCTTTCAACTCTTTTGAGACCTTGGCATTTGCGGCCTCACGAATAAGGTCGGCCAGCTTGTCTCGCCTCTGGGTCACACCCAGCTCCATTCCAAAGCCATACTCTGCATTGTCCTCGAAGAGGGAGTTGGCCCAGGCAGGACCGTGCCCATCTTCGTTGACCGTATACGGGCAACTCGGTGCAGATCCACCAAAAATGGAGGAACAACCAGTGGCATTGGCGATCATCATGCGATCACCAAACAACTGGGTGATGAGCTTTACGTAGGGAGTTTCACCACAGCCGGGACAGGCTCCGGAGAACTCAAAGAGAGGCTGCCGGAATTGGCTCCCCTTGACCGAGGTGGCCGGCATGACATCGTCCATGACAGGGAGTTCAGTAGAGAATTTATGATTAGGAACCTGTACTTCTGTTTGGGTGGCCAGCGGCCGCATCACCAGGGCATTCTTCTTGGCCGGACAGATATCAGCACAGTTCCCGCAACCCGTGCAATCAAGCGGGCTGATCTGAATCCGGAACCTCAATCCCTTCAATTCTTTCCCCATGGCCTTCAAGGTGACAAAATCCTTTGGGGCATTATCGAGGTCCCCTTCATGTGCCAGGACCGGACGAATGACGGCATGGGGACAAACAAAGGCGCATTGATTACACTGTATACAGTTTTTCGGAATCCATTCTGGCACGTTGAGGGCAACACCTCTTTTTTCATACCTGGTCGTCGCTGTGGGGAATATACCGTCCGGGCTGAAGGCACTTACCGGGAGCTTGTCCCCCTGTTGAGCCAGCATGGGCCTCATGACCTTTTGCACGAACTCAGGCTCATCCGCTTTAAGATATGCCTCATGGCCGGCTGTGGCCCACGATTTTGGGACCTTGATCTTTTTCAAGGCACCCAATGCCTTGTCCACGGCATCTATGTTCATCTGTACAATCTTCTCACCCTTTTTTCCGTAAGTCTTTTTGATAGCCTCCTTTATGTACTTGAGTGCCTCCTGGGAAGGAATCACCTTGGCGATCTGAAAAAACGCCGCCTGCATGACCATGTTTATACGTCCGCCCAGACCCACTTCAGAAGCAATTTTGACGGCATCAATATTGTAGAGGTCTAATTTTTTCTGAACGATGGCTCTCTTCATATGATCGGGAATCCTGGTTCCCATCTCCTTGACGCTCCAGGACGAATTGAGCAAGAAGGAGCCTCCCTCCCTGATCCCTTCCAGGATATCGTACTGGGTCAGGAATGCAGGATTATGACAGGCAATAAAGTCAGACTGGGTCAACAAATACGGAGACTGGATCCTTTGAGGCGAAAACCTGAGATGGGATATGGTGATCCCGCCTGACTTCTTGGCATCATAGGAAAAATATGCCTGTGCGTACATGTCGGTATTTTCACCGATGATCTTGATGGCGTTTTTGTTAGCCCCAACCGTGCCATCGGCTCCGAGTCCCCAGAATTTGCATCGGACCGTGCCTTCAGCCGTTGGATGGATTTCCTCGCCAGGTTCCAGGGAGGTGTGTGAAACATCGTCCACAATACCCACCGTAAAGTGGTTCTTGGGCGTTGATGCACGGAGATTATCAAACACGGCCTTGACCATCGTAGGGGTAAAATCCTTGCTTCCCAGGCCGTATCTACCCCCGACAATAACCGGGGTCTCTGCTTTTTCCTGAAAGACCGTGCACACATCCTGATACAGGGGCTCACCCACGGCCCCTGGTGCCTTGGTCCTGTCCAGGACCGCCATTCTTTTGCCTGTAACCGGAAGGGCCCTCAAAAAGTGTTCTTTTGAAAATGGGAGGTAAAGCCGCACTTTGATGAGCCCGACCCTCTCGCCCACTCCGTTCAGGTAATGCACTGTCTCCTCGATCACATCACAACTCGATGCCATGGATATGATGATCCTGTCCGCTTCAGGGTCTCCCACGTAATCGAAAAGATCATATGAACGGCCGGTCAGGGCACTCACCTTTTGCATCTCTTCCTGGACGATATAGGGGATCTCTTCGTAGAAAGGATTCGACCCCTCACGGCTCTGGAAGAATATATCCGGATTTTGGGCCGTGCCCCTTAACTGGGGATATTCGGGGTTCATACAACGGCTTCTGAAATCATCAATCGCCTCCCAGTCTACAAGGCTCGCCATGTCATCATAATCAATAAACGCTATCTTCTGTATCTCATTAGATGTCCTGAATCCGTCAAAGAAGTGAAGAAACGGAAGGCTTGCCCGGATACTGGCAAGATGGGCCACAAGGGCGAGATCCATGTTTTCTTGAACCGATGCCGAAGCAAGCAGGGAGAAGCCCGTCTGTTTGACCGCATTGATATCCGAATGGTCTCCGAAAATGGAAAGGGCATGAGCGGCAATCGCCCGGGCCGAGACATGAAACACAGCCGGCATGATCTCGCCCGATATCTTGTACATGTTCGGAATCATCAGCAGCAGGCCCTGGGATGCCGTAAAGGTCGTGGATAGTGTCCCTGCGGAAAGGGCACCGTGAACGGCGCCTGCCGCGCCTCCCTCGGACTGCATCTCCATCACTTTCAGGACCTGCCCGAAAATATTCTTCCGTCCATGGGCGGCCCATTCATCACAGTACTCCCCCATACTGCTCGAAGGAGTAATCGGATAGATGGCTGCCACCTCACTCATGGCATAGGCCACGTGGGCTGCTGCTTCGTTTCCTTCAACCGTCTTTGTCATCGGACTCATATTCTCTCTCCCTTCATCAATAAAATCGCTTCATAAAATCGCTTCGCGATTTTATACAACGCGGATTCGCCGCTGAAAAGCGAATATTTCGGTTAACCCTTGTTTCCTTGTAACCGTTCACTCCCCCCTTTCGTAAAGGGGGGCTGGGGGGGGGATTTTTGCTTCTACGTGGCAGACAAATCCCCCCTAACCCCCCTGGCCCAGACCGGGTTTTTCTTTCGGAGGCATTGTCCAACTTCTGTTGCGCCAGGGCGGGCCCTTTTTCAAAGGGGGGGACTGAATAGTTACGTTTCCTTTCATCAGAAAAGAGTAAGCACCAACAGCATAGGAGTTAAGGCGTAAGCCTTTTATTCAGAGGAATCTAACAAATATTCCACCGCGAGGGATTTTTTCGTGTTCCCCCAAGTTGTAAGTACGCCCGTTCTTTGATCGGGAACATTAAACTACATAGCCTCAAAAAGTCAACTATTTAAAGAAGGGCAACGGAGTTTACGGGAGTGGGTAGCAGGAATTTGGGGAAATACTGTGGGGAGCTTTAGGCGTGAGTGAGATAGGCGCTAAGTTCAAAAAATGCTTAAAGTGTGGGTGGCATGGACAAACTTGTTTGTCCGTGCCCTCTTGGGAAAAGCACAAACGAAGAGTTCATAAAAATATAGAATCATCTATCGCCAATTCCACGTTTCGCTCGCCACTGTACCAGCTTGCACTCGACCATTTCCATTCTTCAGGAGTCGATACGAGACCTCTTCTAACCGGATTATTATGAATATACGTTATCTTTTCAAAAAGCTCGTTCTTGTTGTGGATATTTTGATCATATCCAGGACCAGTTTGCCAAAATCGAAAGGCCTTCCGGCTACC
Organism: Desulfobacterales bacterium; assembly: GCA_030668805.1. Lineage (GTDB taxonomy): Bacteria > Desulfobacterota > Desulfobacteria > Desulfobacterales. Next base: position 702 of record DAOVEU010000047.1, on the reverse strand, counting down.
CCGCTGGACAGTCAAATTCTCCAGCCAAGCTTGATTATGGTCACGGAGGAAATGTTTTGCCTTCCTGGCCACCGATTGCTTAATCGCCTTTAAAAACACCGCAATGTCGTAGGCTGGAAGCAAAGGGAAAACAATAAGATGAATATGTTCCGGCATAATCACATAGGCAAGAAGCGCAAAGCCATGTCTTTCCCTGGCATCTCCCACCGCTTCAATGAACCAACGCCTTGTTCGTTCTCGACTCAACAACGGCAACTGTTGATAACAGGAAAAAGTCAAAAAGTGAGCGTGGCCTGGGTCATTGAAGTGGTGAATAGTTTTTCGATGTTGTTTCATACGAGATCTTTCACACGGACAAACAAGTTTGTCCGTGCCACCCCTGTCCCTGTCTATGTCAAGTTAGCGCTTATAGCCCTGCATCAGCCAAACACCTCGCGTGCCTCCCTGCCCAGTTCTCCTAAGTGCTCCACCACGTGAATCCCGCACTTTCGCATGGCGGCTATCTTTTCTCCGGCTGTTCCCCCGCTCCCTGATATGATGGCCCCTGCATGTCCCATACGCTTTCCAGGAGGGGCGGTAAGGCCGGCAACAAACCCGAGTACCGGCTTGTTGAAGTGATCCTTGATGTACTCGGCGGCAGTCTCCTCATCGTTGCCCCCGATCTCTCCGATGAGCACCACACCTTTGGTTTCCGGGTCCTTA
>DAOVEU010000106.1:0-6371 GCA_030668805.1 Desulfobacterales bacterium | reverse complement strand
AAGTCTAGCAAATTTGCGATTTTTCGGTCTCCACCATACCCAAGCTTGAAAGATTCTAAGCCAGCATACAATCGACGCTGCCTTTCATCAAGAATACTATAAAATAGAACAATGGCAGCCTTTAATTCATGGCTTATTGTTATTATCGATAAAGTATCGACGGGGATTGATTCAATTTGTCGTCGTAATAAAAATTGCCGTTCCCTAATAGTGGGATCAGCCGATACATAGATATAAACACCTGACATCTTCTCTCTAATAATCTTTTCATTTTTATGAAGATGCAATAATGTTTCCTGAACCCTGACTTCCAGTTCTTCTTCGAGCTCCCGGGCGGAGTAACCTATTTCCGAAATATTGACAAAACTTCTTGAGGTTTCCATCAAAGTTCCATATTGTGAAAATCGTATTGATTTAAATCTCCACAAACCTTTGTTATTGAATTCTGCAACATCCTTGGTCGTGTAGTATTTGCCACGATGAGAATAGCTGGTAAAATAACATAGCTGTTTTAGTTTTCGAAAGGCAGTCATCGTACTCTGAGTACCTAAAGCTTCTTTTATCTCAGCCAAATCACTGACTTTCTTTCTCTTAAATAACGATAATAGCGCTTTTGCAGGGAACCTCTCTTTTCTCATAATGGTATCATTCCGTTTATTAGGTTGTCAATAACCGGAACTATACCATTGCAAATAAGTTATGTCAATAAAAATAATGGGCCTGAAGACACCTTTTATCAAAGGGTATTGCGACTTAATAGAACATCAAAAGAACTACATGAAATAACAGTTCTACTGGTACCTTTCGTTAAAACTATGTAAACTTATTAATCAGTAAGCACTTAGCCGTCCTTTCCGTTTAGCATATTGTTGGCCCTCTGTTTTGTGTGATAACTGAGGTCGTCAAAAATGCTGTAGAGGGTCGGAATTATAATCAGCATCAAAAAGGTAGAGACCACCATACCACCTATTACTGAAAGAGCAATCGGGGCACGCATCTCGGCCCCCACACCTTTGGAAATAGCCATCGGAAGCATCCCGACAATAGCGACGATGGCCGTGAGAAGAATCGCGCGGAGCTTGGTTATACTGCCTTTTATGATTGCCTCGTCCTTCGGCAAACCGCGTGACCGGAGCTGGTTGACATAGTCCACAAGCACAATGCCATTGTTGACCACGACCCCGGCCAGGATAATAATGCCCAGGAGAGATGGCATTGAGAATGTATTACCAGTAAAGAGTAAAATGCCGATCACACCGATCAGCCCGAGTGGCACAGTAAACATAACCGTGAAAGGGTGTATCAAGGACTCAAACTGCGCAGCCATCACCATATAGACCAGGAGTATAGCAAGGATGAATGCCGCTCCGAGAGAGAAGAAGGTCTCCCCCATCCTTTTGATCTCGCCGCCGTATTCCACGAAGTAGCCCTGGGGAAAGTCCACCTTTGCCACCCTGGATCGGATGTCAACGATGATGCTGCCTAAATCACGCCCTCGGAAGTTGGCGGTCACCGAAGCCTTGCGTTTCTGGTTCTCGCGGAAAAGACGAACAGGACCTTTTCCCTTTGATATTTCCGCTATATCTGACAGGCGATGCTGTGAGCCGAGTGGAGCCGCCACCAGGATGTCCTCGACGTTTTCAAAGGTCATCCTGTCGACCTCGCGATACTTTACCTTGAGGTCATATTCCTCGCCGCCGGTTCGGTAGAGTGTTGCCACTTGCCCCTCAAAAGATGCTCGAATCGTAGAAGCAACCTGTGCCAGCGAAAGACCCATCTGCGAGGCCTTTTCACGATCGATTTTGAAATGGAGTTCAGGTTTGCCATGCCGGAGAGTGGTGTCCACGTCATACAGCCCTTCAATGTCCTTACAGTCGGCAACCAGGCCATTAGCTATCTGCGCAAGTTTTTCAATGTCCTTGCCGAAAATTTTCACTTCAATGGGAATTTGTCCTGTGCCAGCGCTTGTGATCATTCGGGCCAGGTCCATAAATTCCACTTTGGCACCTTTTATCCCGGGCAGCTTCTTGCGGATGCTGTTCTCTATCTCCATTGTGGTTCGGCTGCGCTTGTTCTTGTCCTTGGCATGCGCGAAGATCTGCGCCTCGTTTACTCCAAGATTGCTCATACCAAAGGCGGCCTCCATTTTCGCTCCACTCAATACACCAGTAAACGAGCAGACAACTTCCAGTCCCTCCTCAGAGCTCATTATGCTTTCTATCTGCTCGACCACATGGCGAGTTTCGTCAAGCTCCGTCCCGACCGGCATCTCGACCTTGATGATCACAAGGCCAGTGTCAATAGCAGGCATAAACTCCGTGCCTACGTAAGGTAGAAGTGCAAGGCTTGCCCCAAATACCGCAAAGGATGTTAAAGTTACTTTCCAGCGGTGGCGAAGCGCCCAATGCAGGAAGCTGCCATAAATTCCCCAGGCGATCCGTTCACCCTTTTTCCCAAGGTCGGTCTTTTCCCCCTTGGCCTTCAACCTGAATATCTTTGAAGCCATCATCGGTACAAGAGTAAGCGCAACAAATAGCGACGCGAACAAGGACACTGCCACAGTAAGGGCCAGGCCCCTTGAGATTTTTCCTGCAATCCCTGTGGCAAAGAACATTGGCAAAAACACGGCCACCGTAGTGAAAGTAGAGGCAGCTATGGCTCCTCCAACCTCGCTCGTTCCCTCTATGGCTGCGTCAAAGCGGCTCTTATCTTCTTCCATATGCCTGTAGATATTTTCGATCACGATAATGGCATTGCTGACCAGCATCCCGATACCAAGGGCAATCCCGCTCAATGTCATGGTATTGAGAGTGAAGTCAGATGCATAGACAACAACAAGTGTGGCCAGGATGGACAGGGGAATCGAAAGGGCAATGGTAATCGTGGGGCGCCAGTTGCGAAGCACCAGTAATATCAGGACGGCGGCTATGAGCCCGCCCCAAAGAGCATCCTGTGAGGTGCTGGCAACGATCTTTTTAGTAAGCGTTCCCTGATCAAGCGCGATGTAGAACTTGATGTCCGGCGGGAGTTCGTTCTGGAGATCTGCCACCTGTTTCTCTACCGCGTCAACAACTTCAGCGGTGTTGGCTCCGGATTCTTTAATGACGGAAAGGATCAGTCCATTTTGTCTGTTGACGTGTCCATCGCTCCTGACTTCTTTGTGGGTGTCCTTTACAGTTGCTATGTCTCTGATATAGATGGGAGCGCCATTGCTGACGGCTATAACGGTATTTCTGATCTGGTTGAGGTTCTCGAATTCGCCGATGGTACGCAGCAGGTATTCTGTGTGGCCTCGCGTGATGTGCCCCCCGGAGAGATTCAGATTCTCGTACCGCAACTTGGAGACTATCTGCTGTATTGAGATTTTCAAAGACACCAGCTTGGCCCGGTCGATCAGTACTTGTATCTCCCTCTCACGGCCGCCCATGATCATCGCACTTGCCACGCCGTCAACCATTTCGATGCGGTCTTTTATGTCATCCTTGACAAGGGTACGGAGGCCCCGTAGATCTCTTTTGCCTGTGATACCATAAGCGATGACTGGTATCATCGCCGGATCGAACTTGACGACGATTGGGTCGTCGATCTCAGATGGCAGGTAATCACTGATGACACTGATGCTGTCACGCATATCCTGCGCGGTAAAATCGATATTCGTGCCCCATTCAAATTCCACCACAATTATCGAGAGCCCTTCCTGCGAGGCGGAACTAACTGTCTTGACATTCTTTACCCTGCTAACCGCCGCCTCAATGGGTTTGGTGACCAGCGTCTCTATATCCTCAGATGCGACCCCTTCATAGCTTGTTATCACGGCGGCCACAGGATAAGTGAGATCTGGCATGAGCTCGATGGGTAGGCGGACAAAGGAGATTGTGCCCAGTACCACTATTATCATAATGAGCATCAGCACTGTAACCGGACGATGTACTGAAAATTCGGGTATTCGCATCTTTCCTTATATCAACCTTTCTGCAGTTGTTCGTTGTTTTGCTTTTGTGGAAGGCCTTTAATAACGATCTTATCACCATGTTCAAGGCCAAGATTCCCTTCAATGATTACCTGGTCGCCAGGGTTCAAGCCAGAGATGACTTCTGTATCAAACTCGTCAGAAATGCCGAGCATCACGGTCTGTGCTTTGGCTGTGCCGTTCACAGCCAAAAAGACAACCTTGCCTTCCTTGCCCTCGGTAATTGCCTTGACGGGTACTTTTAGAACGTCGGTTCGTTTGGTCAGAACAAGCTGAACCCTGGCGAACATACCGGGTTTCAGCCGATTGTCGGGGTTTGGGATCAGGATTTCGACCTTGAAAGTCCGACTATTTGCGTCAACAACGGGACTGATCCTGGTAACTTTGCCTGGGAAACTCTCACCCGGAAAGCCATCCAGTGAGATAAGGGCCTCCTGGCCAAGCCTGATGATCTTGACCCGGGTTTCAGAGATTTTTACTGTCGACTTTAGACGGCTCATATCCACGATATCGAGGAGGGCCTTGCCGGGCATCATTGGTGGTGAAACTACCTCCCCTGGTTCCACATTTTTGTGGGCTATAATTCCGTCAATGGGGGAAGTTATTGTGGCGTTTTGAAGTTGCCTTCTTGCTGTAGCCAAAGCCGCTCTCGCCTGACCCACCTGAGTCCTGGCAATTTCAATGTCCTCTTTTGTCGCTCCGGTCTTCGCCATTTCAAGCTGTGCCTGGGCAGATTTGTACTGGGCCAGAGCAGAGTCGTAGTGTGCCTTTGCCTCATCATACTTCGTCTTAGATATTGTTTTGTCCTTCAAGAGTTTTGTCATGCGCTCAAAGGTGATCTTGCAGATGTCAGCGTTGGCCTTTGCCTGGGCTAGAGAGGCTTGAGCCTGATCGATCTTTTCCTTTCTCGTCCCGGCAAGAACTTTGGCGAGGCCGGCCTGCGCGGCGGCCACAGCCGCTTCTGCCTGGGCGACTGCAAGTGCAAGCTCCTTTTGCTCCAATTCAATCAGGACATCTCCCGGCTTTACTTGCGTGCCCTCCCCAACAGGCACCTTCTCAACCCTTCCAGGGATCTTTGAGGTTACCTTCACCTCCTGTGCGGCTATGAGAGTCCCGGTTAAAGAGAGTGTTTCGGCAAGGTTTCCTTTCCGGGTCGGGATAATTGCCACCTCTCTTTTGGGATCTGGTGGCTTGCTGTCAGCAGAACTCTTTGCCCCGCACCCTGCAAGAAGCAGGAGACAGACTAAAATCGTCAAGGCAAGTACCATCCAATCGGGTTTATTCGTTTTCATTATTCCCACTCCTCTTCTCGGACATCAGGCCGTAAAAAAGTATAGCCATCAATTCATCGAGATAATGCTCAATCTTTTCTTCACTTTCCTGGACCAGCCAGTTAAGCTCAAATCCCCTCAAGGCATGGGCAATGGCCCTGGCTGTCAAAAGGAGATCATTGAGGTAAAAAATGCCCTTTTCTACCCCTTGTTTCAGGATAGAGTGAATGATATTCACCTCCCGGTCAAAAAGCTCGTTTCGAATGCTCTCTGCACTTGGGAGGAGTTTTTCTATCCCCTCCCGATCCAGATTCAAGATATTTATGGCCTGACGCATATATCGGAATTTGGCCTTGACGAACGTAGTCAGCTTATCACCTGGTAAGACCTCTTGAGCTACTGAAGACGATATCTTTTCTTCTATCTCATCCATTTCTCGCCGAAGAACTTCCAGGTAAACCTGATCTTTGGTCCCAAAATAGTTGTATATGGTTGCCTTGGCCACCCTGGCCATACTGGCCATCTCTTCCACGGTTGTTTTTCGGAGGCCATATCGAGCAAACATCTTTTTTGCGGTATCCAGGATGGAATCTAATTTTTCCTGTTTCATAGTTGCCCTCATTTTGGTATAGATTTATACGAAATATGTTTTGTCGTATAAAATAATACAGAAAAAAAAGATTGTCAAGCAGGAAAGTGCGAAATAAATGGAAATAATAGCCAATCCCCTCTCATATTTTCCATTTCGATCTCTAATGAGACCCTATTGAAAAAATGATCAAAAGCTCAAATAGGTAGGTATTGAATATCCAAATAGGAGCCGGGGATAACAACCAGCCTGAAATCGGTTGTAAGTCATGGAAGAAAACCTTGATGAAACATTGTTTCCCGTCAAGGCAGGTAGGGAGCCTAACCGGAAGTTGACTTTGTTATTCACGCATCAACGTAAGATGAGGATAGATACTGTGGCGTTTCGATTCAATGAGGTTTCAAATAAGGCCCCTAAAGTTTCTGAGATGTAACGTGGCTTTGGGTCGAGGATTTCGCCTTTCGGAATCCGGATGAATCATCTATTTTTTTGAGGGCCATTTCATCAGGGGTGATTAGCAGGTAGAATATTGGAGTTTCTG
>DAOVEU010000125.1:0-6041 GCA_030668805.1 Desulfobacterales bacterium | reverse complement strand
TCTGTTGCCAAAGGAGGATCGAGATGAAAGAGGCGATGTTTTACGTATCCCTTCCAGAAGGCGCGGTTCGCTGTAATCTCTGCAACCACCGGTGCAAGATTAAAGAGGGGAAAAGGGGTATTTGCGCTGTGAGGGAAAACCGAGACGGAAAGCTTTACAGTCTTGTATATGGTAAAATTATCGCCGAGCATATTGATCCCATAGAGAAAAAACCTTTGTTCAACTTCCTGCCCGGCTCAAAGGCTTTTTCCATTGGGACGGTGGGTTGCAACTTTCACTGCAAGCATTGTCAGAATTTTGATATCTCTCAATATCCCCAGGAGCACAGGGGGGAAATCATCGGCCAGGACCGCGCACCCGAAGAGATCGTCGCGGCTGCAAAGGCTGCCGGATGCGAAACGATCGCGTATACATACACCGAACCAACAATCTTTTATGAATTTGCCTATGATACCGCTGTGTTAGCTCAAAAGAAAGGCATAAAAAACGTATTCGTAAGTAATGGATATATGAGCAGCGAAGCTGCACGCCGACTCGCGCCATATCTGGATGCTATTAACATCGACTTAAAGGCATTTAATGACAAGTCTTACAAGGAGGTCTGCGGAGCGCGCCTGAAGCCGGTTCTTAAAACGATCCAACTGATGAAAGAACTGGGTGCGTGGGTAGAAGTGACAACGCTCATTATCCCAGGCCTGAACGATGGAGATAAAGAGCTGCGGGAGATAGCCCGTTTTGTGAAAAGCGCCGGACCCGAGGTGCCATGGCACGTCACTCAGTTTTATCCCGCGTATAAGATGTTGGACCAACCACCAACTCCCGTAGCCACCCTCCGCCGGGCCCGTGAAATCGGCATGGAAGAGGGCTTGCGCTATGTTTACGAGGGCAACGTGCCTGGTGAAGGGGGTGAAAATACCTATTGCTACGCCTGTAAGGCCGTTCTCATTGAGCGCTATGGTTTTCAATTAATACGAAACCGAATAGATGCCGGAAATTGCCCGGAGTGCGGGGCTAAGATTGACGGCGTAGGTCTATGAACAGGGGACAAGCAGAGGGCTCAGTCCGTCGCTTAGAAGCAGGGAGGTGGTGAGACAACATGACATCAATTCTTGAAAAGGGTGGAGGGGTTTTCAAAGGCATTAAGCTGCTTCTCTGCGAGAACCCGCTACCGCCAATCGAGGAGGCAATTGCGGCGGCTCAAGCCGAGCTACGGCGAAGCAACTACTACACTGAGGCCTATTCTGAGCCCTTGCGACGATTGATCAGCGAGTGTTTGGGCATATCAGAGCGGTTGCTACACATCAATGCAGGTTCCGAGCTCATCCTGCGTCAGCTTTTTGACCGTTTCGGACAGCGCGTGCATCTATTGACGCCCACTTATGCCTTGTTCCCAGAAATTGCTCAGCACCACACAGAGACCCGTCTGTCTCCTGAAGACGACTTTGCCTTTGACTTGGAGAAGTTGAAACTGCCAAAGGAGACCACGCTAGTAGTGATCGTCAATCCCAACAACCCGAACGGAGGCACGTTTGACATGTCACCCCTACCCGGCCTCCTCGCGAGGCATCCGGATACGTGGTTCTTGGTCGATGAGGCATTCATTGGTGTTGCGGGTGAATCAGTTGTGCACCTGGTCAGTCGGTACGAGAACCTGATCGTGACACGCACATTTTCCAAAGCCCACAGCCTGGCCGGCTTCCGCGTGGGGTATGCTATCCTCCCTGAGCGGCTGGCCAATGAACTCAATGCGAATAATGACGCATATCCACTGGCTCGTCCCAGCCAGGCTGCGGCAGTGGCGACCTTAGAACACGAAGACAAGATCCGGGAACGCATGAACCAGCTGCATAAGTGGACTGGGCAACTCAGCCTTCAGTTGCGGGGGCTCGGCGTGCGTACGTTTCCAACTGAAACCTACTTTTTCCTCGCAGACTTCGCACCTTACGACGCGACCCAATTGGCCGAACGGATGCGGGAGCATGGCATCTTCATCAAACCTTTGAAAGACCCCATGCTAGGCAAATCATTCATGCGGGTAACAACAGCGTTGCCAGAGGATAACGAACGCGTCGTCGATGCGCTGCGGAAGCTGCTTTAGGTGGGTTGAAAAACTGCACCGAAAAAGGGCTAAGGATGATTAAGCCGGACAGGATGAAGGGTTGGAATGTTGTTGTCAGCGTTTGCGAAGGGCACTTCCCCGAGGCATGCGAGTTTCTCAAGGAATATGGTACCGTGAGGAAAACTGACTTCTTCAATGTTGTGGTAATGCGGGTGGATGACGTTCAAGAAATGCTGGAGGCCTTGGAAGAACTGATTGTAAGAAATGCCGAGGGCCTCTCATTTATCAGCCGCCTGGTGCCGGTGACGCACACCTTCAGCTTTCAGACGCCCGAAGAATTTGAAGCCAAAGCCAAGGAGACGGTACTTGCCTGGGTGCCGGCACTCAAAGGAAAGAGTTTTCATGTCCGCATGCACCGGCGAGGATTCAAGGGGAGGCTGTCTTCCATGAACGAAGAGCGTCTGTTGGATAATTTTCTCCTGGGAGCACTCGACAGGGTGGGAAGGCCAGGGCATGTCGTTTTTGAAAATCCTGATGCCATTGTTGTCATTGAAACGGTTGGCCCAAGAGCCGGTTGCGCCGTCTGGAAACGTGAAGATATGGATAGATATCCCTTTCTCAGGATGGACTAGAAGTCCGAAAAACAGCGTACCTGACGGCAAGTTTGACAAGCTTGAGATCGACAGTGAAGTCTGTTTTGTCGAGAAAGCGGGCGAGAAAGGTCCGCAGGCGTGCATTTTCAAAGGGTGCAATGGCTACAACCGATCGAACCAAAATATCCGTCAAGGAGCTCAAGAGGAGCCAGCTCTATTCCGAGGAGCTTGACATCGAGCTGAAACGTTGTGACGATGCGGGTTATTTTGAGTGGTTCTTGGCGAGCTTGTTGTTCGGCGGGCGCATTTCTGAAGGGATTGCTAAGAAGACCTATAGGGCCTTTGAAAGGCACGGGCTATTGGCTCCCGAGAAGCTCCTGGCTGCCGGATGGGAATTTCTCGTGAACCCCATTATGAGGGAGGGCGGTTACGTGCGCTACGACGGGAGAAAATCCACCCAGATATTGCGCGACTGCGAGATGCTTCTAGACAAATATCAGGGGAGCCTGCAGGATATCCACGACACGTCGCGAGATAACGCCGATCTAGAGAAACGTTTTCTTGCCTTTTATGGTGTGGGTCCGGTGACGGTCAACATCTTCTTGCGCGAACTTCGGCCGTACTGGCGGAAGGCTGATCCTATGCCACTGCCTATTGTCCACGACATGGCGAAAAGGGTTGGGGTGGACCTTGACAGATTCAACAGAAAAACGGTTACTTTTACACGCATCGAGGCCGGGCTCATTCGTCTAAAGAGGCAGCTAAAGTAATACATGGAGATGGGTGTTTTTTGACCCCGGCCTCTTAATTTGCCGGTGCCCATACGGCACTTCAGCGGGGACAATTCAATATGTTTTTGAGAAGTCTGGACCCTGGCGCAGCATTTTGTCTCACCGCACCTATCTGACGGAGAGGATGAGGCATCGCCCTAGCTCCGGATTCTCGAAAATGAATCTTCACTTGTTGCGCTCAAGCGCTCTCTGAGAAGACTCCTAACCCAACCCTTTCTCAAGGAGGAGACCATGACAAGCTATCCCAAATACACGACTACGGTTGTAGGCTCTTATAGTGTCCCGCGTTGGTACGAAGCACTGGAGAAGCAGGTGGAAGCAGGCACCCTTTCGACAGCAGACATGGCGGACGCGCAATATCGAGCAACGCAGGCCGCAATCCTTGATCAAGAAACTGCAGGAATAGATATCATTACTGGGGGTGAGATGCACAGGCGGACAAACAATCGCCATGCGCCGCCCAACGCCATGCTTAACTTTTTCTGGGGGAAGCTGCCTGGATTCTCCAAGGAAACCCGACCCAGACAGATCACGACAAAGGATCCAAATGTTTTTCATCCGGCCGCTGTCTGCACCGGCCCGATCGGACATGCAGATCTTGGTTTGGTCGATGAATATAAGATGGTTTCTATGTATGCGAGAAAAGACGTCAAGATCACTATGACCGGGCCTCACATGTTAGCTAAGGTCGCCTATGACGAATACTATGGGGATATCTCCAAGATGATGCAAGACCTGGCCAAGGTAATGAACCTCAACTTCAAGGACTTGGAGGCTGCTGGCTGCAAGTACATCCAGATTGACGAGCCGCTGTTTGCAATGTCGGAAGATGACGAGGTGCAAGCTGCTGTCAATGCCATCAACATGGCTATCGAAGATTTGCGAAACATGTCTGTGCAGGTGCATATTTGCCAGGGTAACTACGCTGTAGGTCCTGAATACGATGGCCAAATCGGTCATCGTTATTTTGACACCGGGAGGTATCCCGCTGAGCTGATCTGTAAGATCGACTGCGATGTGCTGCTCATTGAGCATGACCAAACACCAAAGTATGAGGGCCTTCTAGGTAATAAACGGCTCGCCATAGGAGCAGCCGACGTTCAGGACTTCAACGTCGAATCTCCCGAAACGATCGTTGAACGTATCACCAAATATAAGTGGTTGGCGCCAGAACAATCTCTCATCACCAGCTCATGCGGGATGAACCACCTGCCGCGCCATATCGCATTCGGCAAGCTCCAGGCCATAGTCGAAGCCAAGCGCATCCTGGGCGGGTAAGGGTTATATTTTGTTTACCCATTGGAGCTGTATGACTTAAACAGTAATCGACTGAGGGGGCCCCATGTTTAAAGACAGAAAAGAGGCAGGGCAATTATTGGCGGACGAACTCTTACAATATAAAAAACAAAAGGATACGCTAGTTCTTGCCATTCCCAGAGGAGGCGTTCCGGTTGCGCATGAACTCGCACAGCGACTCGATCTTCCTTTGGATGTTGCGGAGGGAATGCGGGAGGGAATGCGGGACGGAATGCGGGACGTCCATAAATAAGTAAATAACTTGACATATCGTTATTTTATTGATAGTAGTCTTGTATGCCTAGATTAGCCCGCTTGGACGCACCGGGTGTTTTACATCACATTATCATCCGGGGAATTGAGCGTCGCAAAATATTCAGAGACGATAAAGACAGAGATAATTTTATTGATCGTTTATCAGATCTTTTGCCTGCAACACAAACTGCCTGTTATGTTTACCCCGTTTAATGCGAAGCCTATTTAACTGGGGCTTGGGCATTTATTCCAAACCACGCTCATTTTTTATTCCGAAGCGGCGCTGGAATATCAAACCTGATGAGAAGATTGCTTACAGGGTATGCACAAGCTTTGACACCGATCTTTTTGACACCGATCTTTGGCAAGGAGAGCGGGATTGACAGTCTCTCTGTTGTTTTAGAATCTTAGCCTGAAACCAAAAGACACAGCGCTATCCGACATATCCCAATCTCTGGGGTTATCATCAACACGAACTTCGATATATCTGTATCCAAGGACAATAGCTCCATTTTTTACAATGTGAAAACCGAGGCCGGTTCTTATTTCCAGGTACCTATCCAAATCTAAAAAAGAAAGAGGACTCGGAGCAATACAGACACCTGCTGAAACCTCTAGAGGTATCGGCGAAACCGTTTTGGGAATTTCATATGCTGCTGAAAGTAGAAAGCCTATGGCCAGCAGATCACCATCTTTATGGTCCTTTTCCACTTCTCCCAACAAACCCTTGAACCCCAACTCACATTTTAATCCAGGGGTTAGTATTTCATCTCCCAAGGCCAACTTCACATCGGCTATCTTGTAATTATCATCATTATCGTTATACACTGCGCCAATTCCAGTTGTTAAAGAGCCCTGCTCAATAGCCCGCGTGGCATCAAATCTAGCTTCCAGAGCCGACTGGCTTATATTTAACTCAAAATGATAGGTGTTTGCAAAGGAAATACCTGATGTGATTATTGTGATGAAGACGATTGATCCTATTATCTTTTTCATATTTGTCATATCCTCCTCCTCTTGTTTCTAAAAAAGCGATGTATAGCAACC
>DAOVEU010000251.1:0-4041 GCA_030668805.1 Desulfobacterales bacterium | reverse complement strand
GGAATCTGGGTCCCTTCCTTCTCCTGCCTTGCCTGGTCCCAGGCCGTACCAATAAAATCTCTAAAGTGCCGCACGGTCAGTTCTTCACGGTGCCGATCATACACCAGGTCATTCGACTCTGCATCGTCACTATAGCTTTTTGCAAAACCTAGACCCACACTATAGTAGGTATGCTGGAGCATATCAATAAATGCATCATCAATCGGCATACCGCTTGAACGGATGTAGTTCAGATAGAACTTGGCAATGTCCACCACCATCCGATGCAGGCCACCCCTGGCATCTTCTTCAGAAAGCACCTGATGTTTATGCTCATAATTCTTGCACAGATCGATCTGGGCAATCTTTTTTGGCGTAAGACGCTTGTAGACCTCAGACAGTGTGCTGACCTCAAGGCCCCAGTCATAAGCAATGTTTATGGCCCGGGCAAGGCGCGTCAAAAAGCTGAATTCTCCAGCCAGGGGGTACCGAAACGTGCGGTGATACCGGAAGAATTGTTCCAGCGTATGGTGGCCGCGGTAATGCATGATAGAAGCCAGGGCTTCCACAAAGGGTGCAACAAAAAGCCGTGTGGTTCTTCCCCTCATCTCCCTATCCACTGGCGAAACACGCGCATAATAGCCCTTACAGAACTCAAAATCGTTGTTCGGATTGGCCGCAGGCTCAATGAGCCGGCCAAGGAGAAGACGGTCATAGGTAACGACATCACAGTCGTGCAGGGCAATCACATCACAGACCTCACTGGCAAAGAGATATCCGAGGGCCATCCACACGGACTGGCCCTTTCCTCGGACACCGACAGGGATTTTTTGTTCCTGGAGTTTCTTGAAGATCGCCTGAATCCTCGGCCCCTCCACCCACACCACCTTGACGTCCCGGTCTTCCTTTTTTAGCCTGCAAAAATAGTCTTTGGCTTCCCTGAAGTCTTTTTCTTCCTTGGCTCCTCCAAGGGCCACTACAATCGAACACAGATAATTCACCTGGTTAATCTGATCGATGATGTTATCCAGGACCCCCGGCACATGGATTTCTTCGTAAAGAGAGGGAAGGAGAAGACCGATACACATGTGTTTGGAGAATTCCTCTAGCTTTTTTTCCAGCCGCATCAGGTGTTCTTCAGGATCAAAAAGATCATAGAACCCATGGATAGTAGTAATAAAACCTTCCTGATGAAATTCACTCATGACAATACCTCCTTTATCGATTGTTGATTATCGATTGTTGATTTGTTTTGTTCAATCCCTGGCCCAGACCGGGTTTTTCTCTCCGTGACATTGTCCAGCTTCTGTCGCGCCAGGGCGGGCATCAATCGTCAATCGTCAATCGTCAATCATCAATCATCAATCCTAAAGCTGTTTCAAAAAACGCCATTTATTGCTGTGCGCAGCATATCAACATGATGCGCAAATCCATGACGTTTGTGTTGGTTGGTCCGGTCTTGACAAGGTCTCCGAGCCTTTCAAAAAAGTGATAGGCATCATTGTTGAACAGAAAATCCGCAGGGTTCAGCCCCAGGGCTTCAGCCCTTTGAACGGTCTGGCTGTCAGCAACAGCACCGGCCGCATCAGTCGGGCCGTCGGTCCCATCTGTGCCGGCGCTCAGTACCACGATCCCCTTCTGCCCATGAAGGCCCATGGCAGCAGCAAGGACAAATTCCTGGTTGCGCCCCCCCAGCCCCTGGCCCGTGATCGTTACCGTGGTCTCACCCCCTGACAGGACGCAGGCAGGAGGAGAAAGGGGGTGGCTGCTTTTCAAGATCTCTTTGGCTATGCCGGCATGGACAAGGGCAACCTCTCTGGTCTCCCCTTCAATCATGGTTGAAAGCACCAGCGTATGATACCCCAGACTACGGGCCTTTTTTTCAGCAGCCACCACGCATGCCAGGTTACTTCCCACGATTACGCTCTGTGTGGGCGTAAAGACAGGGTCTGCCGGCTTTGGGGTCTCAGGAACCTTGCCCTCAATCCCTTTCCGGACATGATTCAAAACAGTTTCAGGCACCTTTTCGCGAATGCCGTATTTGTCAAAGATGCTCATGCAATCCTGAAAGCTACTGGAATCCGCCACTGTCGGGCCTGAGGCGATCACATCCAGGTCGTCTCCGACCACGTCTGACAGTATCAGGGAGATCAGGGTCGCAGGGTACGCCGCCCGTGCCAGGCCGCCTCCTTTGACCCTGGATATGTGTTTCCGCACAGAATTAATCTCATGAATTGTAGCCCCACAGGCAAGGAGGACTTTTGTGGTATCCTGCTTGTCCTGAAGGCTGAGGCCTTCGGCAGGAAGGGGAAGGAGGGCCGACCCGCCACCTGAGATCAGACATAGAACCATGTCTCCTTTTTCTGCCCTGGAGGCCAGGTCCAGGATGGCACGAGCCCCTTCCAAGCCTGCCTCATCCGGCATCGGATGGCCTGCCTCGATGACTTTTACGCGACTCAGTTTAGCCAGGTGACCGTATTTCACGTTAATGATACCCTCGGTGATCCTGTCCCCAAGGGCCTCCTCCACGGCCCTAGCCATGGGTGCCCCGGCCTTTCCTGCCCCGATCACGAAGATGTTCTCAAATTCGGTAAGGTCATAGACCTCCTCGTGAACCAGGAGCCGGTTGCCCTCACGCCTGCAATACTGTTTAACGGCCGCTTCAGGTTCCACGGCCTCAACGCCTGCCCGGAAGATATCGATCGCATCCTTTCGCATTTGGGCAAAATCTCTCGATTTCGGAATGCGGAATGCGGAATGCGGAATGCGGAGTGAGCCATTTGCTTCTTCCACGATGCCCATTTTCTTTTTCCCCGTTATCTCAGTTCCTGTATTTCATCATATGCCTTTGCAGTTCAACTCTGAAATCCGCATTCCAAAATCCGAAATCCTACAGCTTGCCCACTGCTGCCAGGTAAATGGCAGTCTCTTCCTCCCCGTCAACTCTCAGTACTTGGTTGATCTCCTCATCATAAAAAGCCCCGATCGGGCAGCACCCCAGGCCCATGGCTGTAGCAGCAAGCTGGAGATTCTGACCAATGTGGCCGGCGTCCATAAAGATGTATCGGATACACCGGTTTCGATATTTCCACATGGAGCGTAGCACAATGGCCGTCCATATGAAAAGCACGGCTCCCCGCCTCACCATGGCCTGGTCCAGTGCAGCGCGGGTCAGATGCTCGCCAAAGTTGCCCTGCACAATCTCCTCTAAGGCAAAATCGAGCACATTGAAGTGATACATGCCCTGTTTCATGTCTGAAACATGGTGGATGCTCAGGTAGGTCTCCACAGGGTAGAGGGCGCCGGCCGAAGGGGCCGTTCTAAACTGATAGTCACGGGCCGAAAGGGTGATACCCTGGATGGCCCAGAGCAGGGTTGACAGGGTTGTCATGCTGATGGGGTCAGGGGCATATCGTCTCCTGGAACGTCGCTGATCCAGAATGTCCCACAGGCTTTTTGTTTCTCCAAAGACAGGCCTTGGCAGAGGGATCTTAGCGGCCTCCGGGTACGTCTTATAGACCGGGGGTCTTGGGATCTGCCCGAGGTCATGTCTGCGAAGAATCGACTCACGGTCATATTTCGTTTCCCTCAGGTATTGATAGGCAATCCCGTCTTTATATGACCTCAAGGGTGAGCCTCCTGTCCTATTTCGGATTTCGGATTTCGGATTTCGGATTTAGTCCGTTAGTTGTAAACTTTGTGTTTTTTCTGGCAGAAAATTATTTAGATTATCACGAAAACACGAAAGAACGAAAACACGAAAAAATACAGCCTGCCCTGCCCGCCCTGCCCGCCCTGGCGCGACAGAAGCTGGAGAATGCCACGGAGTGAAAAAGCCGGTCTGGGCCAGGGGCGCTTCGGCTTATTATAAGCTACCAAGTCAGTAATCCAGGTCTGGGCCAGGGGCGCTACGTGCTCAAATTAGTTCGCTTCGCTCACAATTGGAATACTGGAATATTGGAATGGTGGAATGTTGGGTTTAAGAGGATTCCCGCCTGCCATCGCCACGTACGGCACGCAACCTATATGATAGCATCTCTGGCAATGGCGGGCAGGTTGGTC
>DAOVEU010000135.1:0-5825 GCA_030668805.1 Desulfobacterales bacterium | reverse complement strand
TTGTTCCTTTCATCAAAAACCCGTTTGTTTTTCCTTGCGGATCGTCATGTTGTCCTGTCCACCCTTGCGCGTCAGCATGACCTGGTATTCACTTCCGACCTTGTCTTCTTGTGAGAGGAAAGGCAGGTCAAATCTTAAGCTGGTCACGCAGCAGCCTGTTTTTTTATGCGATTGGGTCCCAGCTCCTTTAGTTTGTCTTCCATCTCCCTGGTGATCCGGACAAACTCCACAGGCATGTTAGAGGCAATGGTGGCAAAATGGAGACGTTCTTTTTCCATGCCAATCTCTTCGAGCATTCTCCCAGCATCCTCCACCCGCCACTCGGCAAAGGTGTTTCCCTGTTGTGACTTGCAGTTGTCCTTGTGGCAGGCCAGGACCAGGACCCCGTCCGCACCGGCCTCAAAGGCAGTAAGGATATATTCCACATCTACCTTGCCGGCACAAGGAACCTTGATCATCTGAAGCCCCTCGGGCAGCGAACTACCGAACAGGCGTGCCATCTGGCCCGCCTCATACGCTGAATTCTGGCAGCAGAAAGCGATAATCTGCGGCCCATCCACCCCTTTCTCCGTGGAGGCCAGAATTTGAGCCTCCATCTGATCATCCCTGTAATCTACAAGCTGTATGGCATCCATAGGGCACTCACCTGCACAGATGCCGCACCCCTGGCAGGCCGCGGACGATATGACTGCACGGTTATCCCAGTGGATGGCCCCGTGTGGACAAACCCTGAAGCAGGTGAGGCATATGGTACACTTGCCCCTGTGGATCTTTGCCTTCTCCTTGGGCACAAGCCTCTTGCCTTCTCCCAGGAGATGACAGACCGCCAGCACGGCGTTCTGAGCATCGGTCCATCCATAGCTCAGATTGCAAGGCCGGCGGGCAGGACCCATCACATAGATCCCTTCCCGGTTGGAGCGCACCGGGAGATAATGCACATTATCGGGCTGGGAAAAACCTTCAGCATCCATGTCAACTCCCAACACCCGTGCCAAATCACGAATCTCTGGGTGAGGGCGAATGGCCTCTTCCACCACCAGCAGATCGGGGGTCAGTTCCATGTCGCCATGTAAAACACCATCAAAGAAACCAACTCGAAGATTCGAGCCATTCTGTCTAATGCGGGGAGATCCCTTGAGCTTGAAATAGAGGACTCCTTTTTCCCGGCTCTGCTTGTAGAGGCTCTCGAGACCATCCTCTGCAAGTTTCACGTTTCCAACGAGCACCGTTGCCTGGCACCCCTCAGAGGCCTGGATTTCAAGGGCGCTTCGCATGGCTCGCTCCATGACCAACGGACTCCCTTCCTGCTGAAGTCCCACCAGGAACAGCACATCCTTTGAGCCATCACCGCCAGGCAGCTCTCTTTCCTTAGTGGAAGCAAGCATATGTTCAAGCTGGGATTGGTTTAGTATGTTTTCACCAGGACTCAGCCTGTATGCCTCCGCCATGGACACCCTTTCAGCCTCCAATGCCACAACCACGGCGCCAGTTGCCTTTTCCAGTATCTGGCCATGCTGTTCCAGCCGAATATGAAAATCACCCGGAACGCCAGTCAAAGAGACAGGCCTAGTCGAAACCAGCACCTCAATGCCTTCATCTTCCTTGACTCTGTCTAAGAGAATGGACAGTTCCTGTTTGCTGGTAGAAGCCAGACGATCGTATGGGGCCTGCCCGCCAATGCTGGTGCCACTCTCTATCAAGACAATCCGATAGCCTGCGCACGCCAGTTCAAAAGAAACCTTGATACCGTTCCATCCACCACCAATAACAAGTACAGTGGTATCCATACGAATCTCTTCCATAAGGTGAGCTAAAGTGAACTAAAGTGCCTAAAGTGAACTAAAGTGCCTAAAGTTTATATGTTGTGAGTTAACCTGCAACAACAGATACGGTGACCTAAATGGAAGCGCCAGATTCTATAATTTCTATTCTTCATAACCTGACCTACGGAATATTGTATAAACACACAATATAATACAAATCAATTTTATTTTCTACTTTTGATGAACGCGCTAGCGAGTAGTCGCAAAATATGAGTTACCCCAACTTATTGAGAACTTACGGATTTTCCAGTCCGCTTTTCAAGTCCTTTGGCGAACTTTCTATGGTTCATTCTATAACTTTAGGCACTTTAGGCACTTTAGCTCACTTTAGGCACTTTTCTCGCATCACCCCCAAATACTGGCCTACACGCCGGGCCGCCTGGCCTGCCTGGGCCATGGAATCGGCAATGTCCTTGGGCCCCTGGGCTGTGCCGGCCAAAAAGATCCCCGGCTGGCTCGTGGAGGTGCTGTCCAGCGGGCCAGCAAAGGAAAAGAAGCCGTGTTCGTCAAGGTCAAGCCTCAACATGCCGGCCAAACCGGCATTGCTTGAGCCCGGCATGATCCCTACAGAAAGCACCACAAGATCAAAGGGCTCCCTCACGGCACGCCCGTCTTTTTCGTCTCCATAGCAAAGGATTAGCTCGTCCTGTTCTCCCTGAAAGATGTCGCCGGGCATAAAGCGCACAAAGCGTATATTGTCCCTGCACATTTTGTAAAACTTAGAGAAATTCTTGCCGCAGTTTTGAATATCCATATAGAAGATGGAGACCTTAGTCTCAGGGTGGCGGTGGTATACGGCCTCGGCCATGCGCATGGCATAACCGCAACATACTTGAGAGCAGAAGCCGTGCCCTAGCTTGTGGTCCCGGCTCCCTACGCACTGGATAAAGGCGATCTTTTTTGGGGCCTTGTTGTCCGAAGGTCGCACGACATCGCCCTGCTCCCTCAACATGCGCTCAAGGTCCAGGGCAGTGATCAGGTTCTTATTGATACCGTAACCGTACCTGGGCCTATCCACCGGATCAAAGGTCTGGAACCCGCTCGCCACCACAATAGCATCTGCTTCGTCGGAAATTTGACCCTGCTCTTGATCCAGGTCGATGGCCTTTTCAGGACAGAGGTCCTGACACAAGGTGCAACTTCGATCTCGAAAATAGAGGCATTTGCCTTCATTAATGGCATAAAGCGGCACGTTATTCTTGGAATATCCCCGGAGAATTGCTCCTGGTGCCGGGCATTTTTCAAAGCAGAGCCCGCAATTCGTACATTTTTTCGGATCAATATAGAGGGCTTGTCGGAAAAAAGTATAAGAAAACCTGCTGTTACGGTTCATCCCTTTCAGCTCCGACCTGAGACAAACCTTGATCCTCGGTTCCTGGATCACCTCAAGGAGCCTTTTCTCCACCGAGCAGGCACCGCACTTCTGACATTCGTCAGTAGCCTTACAGCAAAACTGAATGGCGTGGCCGCCCAGGAAACTGCTCCTTTCTACCAGTTCCACATCAAGATTCAGCCGTGCCAGCTCCCAGGCTGCAGTCAGGCCAGCGATCCCGCCGCCGATGACGAGAACCTTTTTGGGCGTTTGATCGTGAGAATTTTCCTTAGAATCCTTGCTCAACAGATGCTCCAATCAAATTGTCGCTTTTCCTTAACGCTGAGGTTCAACTTGTTAAATCCGAATATCGAATATCGTACTGTTCTCAAGGCGTCAGCCGCAAATACGTACTGTTCTCAAGGCGTCAGCCGCAAACAAATCCGTACTGTTCTCAAGGCGTAAGCCGCAATTTCAAATACCAAATGTTCAAAACGTTATTCATAATCCTCAATTCCCCAGTTTCATTGTTTTTGAGTTTTGAATTTTGAATTTTGGTCATTTGTATTTGTTTCGGACCCGCCTGCCATCGCCAGGCACTGCATATAGCCTCAATGCCAGCATATGTGGCAATGGCGGGCAGGTTTCGTGTTTCGGATTTCGAATTTAAGTACACCTGTTTATCTTTACCCCGGAAACATTATTTGAAAGTCTATACTAAAGCCAACCTGCCTTCAAAAGAGATCGAGGATCATCTCTTCATGCCCTGGTGCCGTAATATGGATACCGTCACAGAGGTTGGCAGACTTTATCTCCTTGACAAGACGGCCTGCGATCTCCACGCATGTTCCCGTGCCCGCCCCGTCGATTTCCTCAAGGATGTCCTCGGTTACAAATAACCCCGGATAGGTCCCATCCCTGTATTTGGGCACCTCTTCCGGGAGGAGCAGACGCACTCCGGCCAGGACCTTGATGTTGCTTTGCCGGACGTGTTCCATGAATCTTTTCAGGTTCTCTATGTTAAAGACCGGGTGAGTCACAAGGAACGAAGCGCCAGCCTTTATCTTCTTGTCTACCTTGATCAACTGAGGCTCTAAGGGATCGGCCTCAGGGTTGGCCGTGGCCCCAAGACAAAATGCCGGAGAACCTGCCAGCGGATTTCCGATCATATCCTTTCCCGCGGCCAGGGCCCTGGCCGCTTCCAGAAGGTGTACCGAGTCAATATCGTGACTGGGTCTGGCGTCCGGATGGTCGCCAAATTTGACATGGTCGCCGCTTACGCACAGAATATTCTTAATGCCTATGGAAGCTGCCGCCAGAAGCTCAGACTGGAGAGCCAGGCGGTTGCGGTCCCGACATGTCAAGTGCATGATCGGCTCGACCCCCTGTTCGAGGGCCAACCGACATACGGCCCATGGGCTCATGTACATCACTGCACAAGGGTTGTCAGAGATCCCCAGGGCATCGACCCCACCCTTTAGTTCCTTGATCAGCTTGCCCAAGTGTCGAAGGTCCGTTCCCTTGGGAGGATCAAGGCTCGCGGCTACCAAGAATTTTCCTGACGTCAGTGCTTCTTCCAAAGATCTTGCCATAAAACTCAGCTCCATTTTGTTTTGTCATTGGAGTAATGGAACATCAAGAAAAGTGCCCAAAGTGAACTAAAGTTGATGGACTCGTAAAAAGTCCGAAATCATGTTTCTGACACTCATAACTAACTGATATTACAGCATGTTAATTCTGCTTTTTGTGTATTTTGTGCCTTCTTGCGGCTATATCAAAGTTAAGGATGTAGTCATCTGTGGTTCGGGATTTGAGAAATTGCGAATTGAAGGTGATCTGTTTGATTCTGAATTCCTCAGTTCCTTTCACTTTAGGCACTTTAGGCATTTTAGCTCACTTTAGCTCACTTCTGTCATCTCCCCTCCTACTCGTATCTCCTCCTGTACGCCTCATGGATGATCTTGGCCGGGTATTGCTGCACGCTGTATCGCTTGGGCGGAAGGATTTGCTTCATCCTATCCAGCCTGCCAAGCTTTTCCAGTCGGTTGTAAATGAGCGTCCATGCACAGTCCTTTTCGGGGTCTATCTCACACTTGCCGTACCTTGCCCCGCCACAGGGTCCATTGAGCAACCCCTTTGCGCACATGGTCACCGGGCAAATTCCCCCTGTGTCAGCGAGTACACAGTCACTGCAGGAACGGCAGCGCTCGGTCCATATACCAGGCCCCTCGGCCACGCCGATAAAGGTTGTATTGAGGGCGGGCAGAACCACCTTGTGGTCAAATACGTCGCTCAATAGTTGCACCCCCGCGCCGCAAGCCGTGGAAAGGACGAGGTCATAATCATTCACGTTCACTTTGGTGTTTACTTCCTCTATGAACTCGCGGTCACACTGCCGCTCAATGGTGATCTCATCGATTTCGACATCCTGGTTCTCCAGGGCAAAAGCCATCTTCAACTGCGAGCCCAGGATAGCTACTTCCTTTTCACCTCCGGCCAGACACACTGCCACGCAGGTGCCACATCCGAGAATAAGAATTTTCTTCGCACCGGAAACCGATTCTTTGATCTCCTTAAAGGGTTTTCTCTTGGCTACAATCATTTATGCTACTCCCAGTTTCGGTTGAGCCGGTTGAGCCCGTTATGCCCGTTGAGCCCGTCAACCGATTTTGACAACTTTAGTTCACTTT
>DAOVEU010000265.1:0-3905 GCA_030668805.1 Desulfobacterales bacterium | reverse complement strand
GATCTTGATGCCTTCAATCGTGTGAGCGAGAAGACACCTCACCTTTGTAATCTTAGTCCGGCAGGAAGTCATCACATAGAGGATCTCGACCGGGCCGGCGGTGTGAGTGCCGTGATGAAGGAACTTTCTCGCAAGGGGTTGATCCGTACCGATTGCCTGACGGTCACAGGTAGACCGGTCAAAGAAAATATTGAAGATAGCCGGATCAGAGACAAAAGCGTCATTCGTCCCCTGGAAAGACCGTACCACAAGCAAGGGGGGCTTGCGGTGCTGTTTGGAAATCTGGCTGCTTCAGGGTGTGTGGTGAAGCAATCGGCTGTGGCCCGGCGGATGCTCCGCCACGAGGGTACGGCCCGCGTGTTTGACAGCGAGGAAGAGGCCACCTCTGACATCATGGCCGGAAAGATAAAGAAGGGGGATGTTGTGATTATCCGGTATGAAGGACCCAGGGGTGGGCCTGGGATGCGGGAGATGTTGGTGCCAACATCTGTCATTGCCGGTATGGGGCTTGATGCGGATGTGGCCTTGATCACTGATGGCAGGTTTTCAGGCGGAACCCGCGGGGCGGCCATAGGGCACGTCTCACCCGAGGCCATGGAGGGCGGGCCCATTGCCATTGTTGAGGATGGAGACCGCATTGCCATCGATATTCCCCAAAAGCGCATCACCTTAAAGGTTTCGGAAAAGGAGATTGAGGCAAGGCTTTCAACATGGCGCCCCCCTAAATTCAAGATAACCAAAGGATACATGGCACGATACGCTCGGGCGGTGTCGTCAGGAGGCGAGGGGGCGGTGGTGAAGTGAGTTTATTGGGTTCATTAGTCCGTTAGTTGTGAAATTCGTGTTTTTTCTGGCAGAAAATCTTTTGCCATGTTCAACAAAAAGTGAGCTAAAGTGCCTAAAGTGTCTAAAGTGAGCTAAAGTTAATGTGCACGCCCCCGCCTGCCAATGCCTGGATTGCCGGGTAGCTGCAATGCCGCACACATGGCAATGGCGGGCAGGTTCGGCGTGGTCAGTCTTAAAAACAAGTTGCGCTGAAAGCGCAGTCCTTAACCCTGGCCCAGACCCTGGCCCAGACCGAGTTTTTCTCTCCGTGGCATTGTCCAGCTTCTGTCGCGCCAGGGCGGGCCGGGTTTTTCTCCACTGGGCATGGTCCAACTTCTGTCGCGCCAGGGCGGGCTTTAGGCACTTTAGTTCACTTTAGACATTTTAGGCACTTCTTTTTGGTTCCGGCTTGTCCGGGTTAGGAGGACATAGATTGAAAACACTGACAGGAGCGCAAATCATTATGGCCGTCCTTAAGGAAGAAGGTGTTGACACCATCTTTGGTTTTCCGGGCGGCGCTGTTATTGACATTTATGACGAACTTGGCAGGACAGACATCAAGCACATCCTGGTGCGCCATGAACAGGGGGCAATCCATGCAGCAGACGGCTACGCGCGGGCAAAAAGCAGTGTGGGCGTTTGCCTGGTCACCTCCGGGCCAGGGGCTACCAACACGGTTAGCGGGATTGCCTCTGCGTATATGGATTCTATCCCGGTGGTTGTACTGACAGGCCAGGTGCCTACGGCGCTCATCGGAAACGATGCCTTCCAGGAAGTTGATATCGTAGGAATCACCCGGCCTTGCACCAAGCATAACTATCTTGTGAAACGCACGGACGACCTGGCCAGGGTGATAAAGGAGGCATTCCATATTGCGAGGTCAGGCCGTCCAGGCCCTGTGCTCGTGGATCTTCCTAAAGATGTGGTCCAGGGCAAAGCAAAGTACAAGCCTTTGCCAGAACCCCGGATGGCCTCCTACAACCCCACATATCAACCCAATTTGAAACAATTGCACCGCGCTATGGCGCTGATAAAAGAAGCTAAAAAACCGGTTGTTTTTTCCGGGGGTGGGGTTATTCTTTCCGGGGCATCCAAGGAATTGACCGAGTTTGGAAAGAAGTTGAACGCCCCGGTCACCGCCTCTCTGATGGGCCTTGGCAGCTTTCCCGGGACCCACCCTCTCTGGCTGGGAATGCTGGGGATGCACGGCACCTACCGCGCCAATATGGCCATTGGGGAATGTGATCTCCTCATAGGCATTGGCGTGCGGTTTGATGATAGAGTCACAGGCAAGGTGGCAGCCTTTGCGCCAAATGCCAGGATCATCCATATTGATATAGACCCCACTTCTATCAGCAAGAATATCCCCGTGACCATTCCCATCGTAGGGGATTGCAAGATCGCCTTGAAAGAACTTAACAAGCTTCTTGACAAGGAGAATGTAAAGTTCACCAAAAAAGCCCGAAAGCCCTGGCTTGACCAGATAGAAAAATGGCAAGATACCAAGCCGTTAAGATATGAACAAAAAGACAGTATCAAACCTCAATATGTGATTGAAAGGCTGTACGAACTGACAAAGGGAAAAGCCATCATTACTACTGAGGTGGGACAGAACCAGATGTGGGCAGCCCAGTATTATCACTTTGAACGTCCTAATTGTTTCATTACCTCTGGCGGGCTTGGTTGTATGGGGTTCGGTCTGCCCGCTGCTATCGGAGCGCAGATGGCTTGCCCGGATAGACTCGTTGTGGATGTGGCAGGCGATGGCAGTATTCAGATGAATATCCAGGAACTGGCCACAGCCGTGCAATACGGCTTGCCGGTGAAAGTAGTTATCTTGAATAACAGGTATCTTGGCATGGTCCGCCAGTGGCAGGAACTCTTCTATAAGAAAAAGTACATGGCCACAGATATCGAACATGCGCCTGATTTTTCGAGGCTCGCCGAGGCCTACGGGGCTTTGGGCCTGAAGGCCACAAAGCCGGAAGAGGTCGATTCGGTCCTTAAGGAGGGTCTGAAGAGCCCGGGTCCTGCCATGATGGACTTCTGGGTGGCTCGTGAAGAAGGTGTGTACCCCATGGTCCCTGCAGGGGCGGCTTTAACCGAGATGCTTCTCGTCTAAAACGGAGATTACTTATGCAGAAACATACCATATCGTTGTTGGTGGACAATGAGCCGGGGGTACTTTCCCGGGTGGCAGGTCTGTTCAGTGGCCGTGGTTTCAACATAGAGAGCCTGTGTGTGGCAGAGACCCTGGACCGCGCCATTTCCCGCATAACCTTGGTCACACGAGGAGACGATGCCATTGCTGAACAGATCAACAAGCAGGCCAACAAGCTGATTAACGTGATCAAGGTGCATGACCTGACCGGGACAGAATATGTGGAGCGGGAAATGGCTTTGATCAAAGTTCAAGCCAAGGCAGATTACAGGGCGGAGATCTTGAGGATTGTGGATATATTCAGGTGTAACATCGTCGATGTGAGTCCTGCCCACTATACCATTGAAGTGACCGGCACGGCAGATAAGCTTGCAGCCATCCTGAGCCTCTTAAGACCTATGGGGGTCAAGGAGATCGCCCGCACAGGGGCCATTGCCCTGGGCCGGGAGAAGAAGTAATGGATTGTAAGTAAGTTTCCGATAACGAAGTGGAGCTAAGTTCCGAGCGGCGAAGCCGCGTTAGATAAAATCGCGAAGCGATTTCATAAGGAGAATCACTATGGCAAGGATCGACTTTGGAGGTGTTTTTGAGGACGTGGTGACTTTGGAAGAATTTCCTCTGGACAAGGCCAAAGAGGTATTGGCCAATGAAACCGTGGCAGTACTGGGCTATGGGGTGCAGGGTCCTGCACAGGCGCTGAATATGAGGGACAACGGGATTCCCGTGATTGTAGGACAGCGCAAAGGGGGCCAGCGCTGGGAAAAGGCGATCCAGGATGGTTTTGTCCCGGGCGAGACGCTCTTTTCACTCGAAGAGGCAGCCGAGCGGGCCACCGTCGTCCAGTATCTCATATCTGATGCCGGCCAGATGATGGCCTGGCCGAAGATCAAGCCGTGCCTGAAGGAGGGCGATGCCCTCT
>DAOVEU010000199.1:0-4768 GCA_030668805.1 Desulfobacterales bacterium | reverse complement strand
TTTTCTGCCAGAAAAAACACGAATTCTACAAATAACGGAATGATTGTTCTTGCCGAACCTGCCCGCCATTGCCATGTGTGCGACATTCTAGCTACCCGGCAAGCCAGGCGTTGGCAGGCGGGGGCAAGTTCCACAACTTTAGCTCACTTTAGACACTTTAGGCACTTTAGCTCACTTCAAATTGAATACAACAAAAGATTTTCTGCCAGAAAAAGCACGAGTTTTACAAGTAACGGATTAAACACCAAATGATTCTTGACGAGATTGTTGCCAAAAAACGTCGTAGAGTAGATGAGCTAAAACGGATACACTCGGTAGCTGATCTGCAGAGGCCCGCAGCTTTGGCGCCTGCACCACGCGATTTTCTTCGTGCCCTACAGGACGGCGGAGAGCCTGCAATCATTGCTGAGATCAAGAAAGCTTCACCCTCGGCAGGAGTGATCCGCCCCGATCTGGATGTGGCGGCCATTGTCGCAAGTTATGAAAAGGGAGGGGCCGCTGCCATCTCGGTAATTACCGAAGAAGACTTTTTTCTGGGGAAACTGAAATACCTTAGCCAGGCACGTGATGCTGGCCGTTTGCCGGTCCTCTGTAAGGACTTTATCATCGACCCTTTGCAGGTACTTTCCGCCCGGGTAGCCGGAGCAGATGCTTTGCTGCTGGTGACTGCTGTGTTGAACCGGAATTTGCTGGTGAGTTTGCTGAGGGAAGCTCGCGCTCTTGGCATGGCCTGTTTGGTAGAGGTCCACGATGAGTATGAGCTGGCCCGGGTGCTGGCAACCGACGCCCGAATTATCGGCATCAACAACCGCAACCTGCGGACCTTTGAGGTGGACCTGGAGACGACCCTGAGGCTGCGGCCCCTCGTGCCTGCGGATCGGTTGGTGGTCAGCGAGAGCGGTATTCACGAACGCGCCGATTTGGAGTCCTTGGCGGCTGCCGGGGTAGATGCGGTGCTGGTGGGAACCAGTCTTATGCGTGCCAGCGATCCCGAGCAAAAGCTCAGAGAACTTAGGGGCTAAGTTGTTAAATTCCTGTTTTTTTCTGGCAAAATATTAAAAGATAATCACGAAAACACGAAAGATTGCCTGCCCTGGCGCTACGTGCTTGAATCAGCTTGCCAAGTCTATGGGGCGCTGCGTGCTCGGATCAGCCCATTAAGCCCTATAATCTAGGTCTGGGCCGGGGAAAACGCGAAATAATGTTTTGATTTTCGTGTCTTCGTATTTTGCGGCTTGCGCCTTGAGAACAGTACGTGCTTTCGTGATAGATTTATTTTTTTGGTTCTCCGCCTACGACAGATCCGAGTTACGGGAAGGCCATGAAGATTGAAAACGCCCTGACTGTGCGCATTAAGATCTGCGGCATGACCAATGCGGAAGATGCCGTGGCTGCGGCTGAGCTGGGCGCTGATGCCATCGGCTTTGTCTTTGCCCCCAGCCCGCGGCAAATTTCTCCTGAGAAGGCACGGGAGATCATAATGGCGCTGCCGCCATTGGTTCAGACAGTGGGCGTCTTTGTGGATGAGGACCCCGAGAAAGTGGCATCGATTGCTGCTTCTTGCCACCTGGACTTGCTTCAATTTCATGGAAAGGAGTCTGCGGCCTACTGCCGCCGGTTCGAACGGCGGGTCATCAAGGCGGTGCGGGTGCGCCACGAAGATCATCTGAAGGTCTGCTCCGAATACCGCAGCATTGTTGACGCCTTGCTGCTGGATACCTACGTACCCGGTCGATGTGGAGGCACCGGCCTTACCTTTGACTGGAGTCTGGCCTTGGAGGCCAAAACATACGGGCGGATCATTTTGGCTGGTGGGCTCAATCCGGATAATGTAGCTGCTGCTATCAGCGCGGTAAAGCCTTATGCAGTGGATGCCAGCAGCGGCCTGGAGCAAGAGCCGGGTGTAAAGGATCACAATAAGATGGCCCGGTTCATCCAGACAGTCCGCCATGTGGGGAGAGGATAAGGAGTTGTTATGGAAAGACCAGGATACTACGGGCAGTTCGGAGGGACCTTCATTCCGGAAATTCTTGTTGCCACCTTTGATCAATTAAAGGCCGCTTTTGAAGGGATCAAGAAGGATCCTTCCTTCTGGAAGGAATATCAAAGTCTTATGTCTACCTATTCCTGCCGGCCAACGCCTTTGACATATTCGGAGAATCTGACGCGCCATTTCAATGGGCCTCATTTCTATATCAAGCGTGAAGACCTGAATCACACTGGCGCCCATAAACTCAACAATGTGATGGGGCAGGGGCTTGTCGTTCAAAGAATGGGCAAAAGCCGGGTGATTGCGGAGACCGGAGCTGGCCAACACGGAGTGGCAACCGCTACCATGGCCGCGAAATTCGGCTTTGAGTGTACGATCTATATGGGAGAGGTAGACATGGCGCGCCAGCGGCCCAATGTCTTTTGGATGGAACAATTAGGAGCCACCGTGGTTCGGGTTACAGACGGTGACCGCATATTAAAAGATGCCATCAATGAGGCGCTGCGAGACTGGGCCACTAACATGGACACGACCCATTATGTGCTGGGAACTGTGTGCGGCCCTCACCCCTACCCTGAGATGGTTTCCTATTTTCAATCGATCATCGGATCGGAGGCGAGAGACCAGATCGTCCGGCAGGCCGGTCGCCTGCCCAAACGGGTGTATGCCTGTGTAGGTGGGGGTTCGAATGCCCTGGGCATATTCAGCGGCTTTCTTGACGATACGCAGGTGGACCCCGTTAGAGACCCGTCGGATAATCATTCCGGCATATTGCGAGTCAAAGTCTCTAACGGGGTGGAACTGGTGGGTGTGGAAGCAGGGGGCGAAGGCTTGGAAACCAGGAGGCACGCATCGCGCCTGGCCTCGGTACACGGCAGCGTGGGAGTGGCCCAGGGCTACAAGACCTATTTTTTGCAGGATGACGACGGGCAAATGCTGGAAACACACAGTGTGGCGGCCGGCCTTGACTATATTGGGGTGTCGCCTATCCTGGCCGCCTATTATGAACAGGGTATCGTGCGCTTTGAAGCGGCCACCAATGACGAGGTCCTGGCAGCCACCCGGCTGACTATGAGAAAGGAAGGGATCATTCCGGCCCTTGAATCATCCCATGCACTGGCCTGTGCATTCAGGGAGGCCCCGCAGATGTCAGCCGATGACGTTATTTTGATCAACCTGTCGGGTCGCGGTGACAAAGACATCTTCACCATTGCGGACGCACTCGGGGATGAAGGCTGGAAAGAGTTCATCACCACCAAGGCGGAGGCATACAGTGCTTGAAGACTACATTCGGCAAAGGACGGAGGAGAGGGGCATTTTGCTGATGGCTCACGTGGTGGTGGGCTATCCTGATTTGGAAAGCAGTTTCGACCTGGTGAAGGCCATTGTCTCCGCTGGTGTGGATCTGATGGAATTACAAATTCCGTTTTCGGAGCCGATTGCAGACGGCCCGGTGATCTTGAAGGCCAACCAGTCTGCCCTAACTGCGGGGATCAGGGTGGACGATTGTTTCAAGTTTGCGCATCGGGTCACGCAGTCTTTCGACATTCCGTTCCTTTTCATGACCTATTGCAACATCGTGTTCAAGCATGGCGAAGAACAATTCTTTGCTCAGGCTAAGGAGGCGGGAATCGTGGGCACAATCGTGCCCGACATCCCCCCTGAGGAAGGGACGTCCTATCTGGCGGCAGCCGCGGCTCACGGCATTGACCCTATTTTCATACTCTCACCAACTACCACTCCAGAACGTTTGGCCTACCTCGCAGGCTTTGGCCGCGGTTTTTTCTACTGCGTTGCGCGCAAAGGCATAACAGGTGCTAAGACGACGTTTTCCTCAGAACTGGACGAATTTCTCGGCCGGTGCAGGAGGGTGACGCAGCTCCCCCTGGCGTTGGGTTTTGGTGTCAGCCGCAAGGAAGATGTGGACTTCTTGAAAGGGAAAGTAGAAGTCGCAGTGGTGGGAAGCCAGGCCCTGCGTATATTGAACACAAATGGAGTAGAGGCGGTGGAAGATTTTTTCCGTAGGCTTCGCTGATTTCCAACACCGCCGCGCGCCCTCCTTCAATCCTGTGAAGGTTTGACTAATGTCTCTTGGTCGGGCCGTGTAGGCCTACGAGGCAGCATATCTCCTACGGCCGCCAAACTATCTCGCAGCTATCACAATGTTGAAGCCAGACACCTTGCGACCTATGCCCTAAAGGTCGGCTGTGGCACCCACCCTCGAGATTGTAAGACGTGTAAAACTAATCAAAGATGTCCCATCAAGCGATATACCCCGAGGATTTCTACATAATTTGCTCTGATTTCCTCTACCAAACAGTATCCCGCCGTCCGAGTGGAACGACTGGTTGTGCCTTTTCAGGATCAAGAAGCCTTTTCTTTAAGGTGGCCTGTAATGAACTTGTGAAGTACGCTTGACATTAAAGTCTGGTAAGGAAGTCCCTCTTGGAGAGCCCTCTTCTGAATATTGACAAGATCTTTCTCTGATATTCGGATGTTGACTCTTCTATCTTTACGGAAGGTAGCTTTAGCGTACTCTTGGTAACGTTGTGCCTCCTTTTTGAAATTAGGGATCGTCCTCCATTCTCCTCGCTCAACAGAATCAAGCAATTCCTTTTCATCTTTAGTTAGCTTCATTTTGATTGCCCTCCCAAATATTTTTTGGTCATTTTTCTGCTGGGGATTATTGTTTTCAAAAAGATAGCTTTTTCATCCTCAACAAACGGTACCAGATAGGCATAATCATCGATATTAACGATAAAGATTCTCTGATTCGGG
>DAOVEU010000237.1:0-4237 GCA_030668805.1 Desulfobacterales bacterium | reverse complement strand
ACGATGATGATGCCGGTTATAGAATAATGCATATCCGGTGAGTAGCCGTCTCATGTAGGAGGATAGGCCAAAAGATGAGCTTCTCAATAATATGTGAGCATGATTGGACATCAATGACCAGGCATAGATTGCCGTGCCGGTATCAGCGGCAATTTGTCCCATTCGGGATACAAAATCTTTTCGATCAGTTGTATCATTGACGATCTTGCGTTTTTCAATCCCTCGCACGATCACATGATGCAGCGTTCCAGGGACATCCAAGCGGGCATGTCGGGGCATGGGGCACCTCCTTATTAAAAAGTTGAGCAGATGCTAACATAATTATTCAACCTTGTCAACTACGTCCCATATATTCCCCTGACAGAACAATGTAGCCGGAAAATCGGTTATTTGAGTGAGGATCAACAAATGAAATCTTTATCCTTGGGATTCTGATCCTACGGCGGCAGAAGGATGAAATCTATATTCCTTCTGGAATGCAGTTATCATAACCTGACAGCCTCATTGTCATACAAAGGACAATGATAAGATAGATTCCAGTATCTGACGAGTGTCTACAAATTGAGGAGCCCCAAGACTACATTGATAATGTTACTGTTGGGAGTCACTCGCCACCATATGCACCACACTTTGCGGGAAAGGTATCTCTATGTCATTGGCATCAAAAGCTTCCTTGATTTTACGAGTAAGATCAAATCTTACTGTCCAGTAGTCTTCCGTCTTTACCCAGGGACGCACAACAAGGTTTACGCTAGAATCCGCTAATTCTGAAACAGCGATCTGAGCGACGGGGTCAGAAAGGATCCTTTCATCTTCCTTTATCACGTTTATAACGACCTCTATGAATCTCATTCCTATTTTGCTCAGAACCAACATGATTAAGGCTTTCTCCAGGCTGTTTTCGCTGCATGGGTGCCTCTGTTTTTCCCGGTCCGAACAAACGGCCAATAAGACCGAATACCTTTCTAATGCCTTGCCAAAGCTTTGGCAGCAACCAAATCAACGCTAGAATAAAAACAATCAATAGGGCTATGAATACCCAGGGGTGTTGTAAGGCCGTCCAAATACCAGCGATTACGACAATGTCTTCAGTGATCGAAGCGATCCAGTTGGTGACCGGCTCGGGAGAGGTATTAATCAGGACCCTTGTGCCCGACTTGGTGGCGTGTGTCGCAGTTGCCATGCCGCCCCCGAGGATGGCGGCTGCCAGAGAAACGGCCGTATTTACGTCACCTACCGCACCGGCAGCCAAAAGTGCGCCTGCAGGAATGCGGATAAAAGTGTGAAGAGTATCCCAACCTGTGTCCATCCCTGGTATCTTGTCAATAAAAAATTCCACAACATACATAATACCTGCTGCGGCGATAACCAAGGGAGTTGCAAGAATTTGCAGGTCAGGTGGCAGAACCATGTTTCCTGTTACCCCGAGTATTCCTAGCATCAAGATCGCTGCATAGAGGTTAATGCCACTCGCCCAGCCAACGCCCATGGTGAGTGCTATCACCTTTGCTATCTGGTCAAGCTGTTCCATTTATTCAGATTTTCTTAGTATATGTTCCGAAAAAAACTGTCCTGGGGCATACTACATTGAACGTTGGATTACTGAGGGGCTGGACCCTCGCAATCCGTGCCTACGTGTTGCGGTTCTTAACCAAACCAGAGCCAAGAAGGAGAATGATGTGAGGGGTGGGGGTGATTATGTTGAACCGTGTACGCCGAAAAGTCAGTTAAATTTCCACGCTATTGGCTCCCGAAGACTTGCTTGAGCACATCCGTAACCCTAGCCTCAGGGTCCTGTCGGATTCTCTTTTCTTCCTCGGCCACCATGAAGAACAGCCCCTCTAAGGCCCCATCCGTTACATATTCATCCAGGTCAAATGTAAGATTTCCCACAAAGGGCATGCTGCGCACCTTTGCATCCAGCTCTTGATATTTGCGGGTAACGCCCATCTCAGACATGGCATTGTGGACGATGGGCTCAAAAATCTCGCTGAGCCGATCATAGGTCTTGTCTTTGAAGTACAGGGTCGCTTCGTTGTCCCGCCCTTCGAGGATCTTGCGTGCATCCGAGAAATTCATCTGCTTGATGCCGTCCCAGAAGATGTCTTTTGCCTCAGGAGCAGCTCTCTCCGCCGCACGGTTCATGCTCATCTCGAAGGCGTCCAACTGGGTGCCAAATGCCCCGGCTCTAAGCAGCTTTTCCACCTTCTGGATTGCAATAGGAAGAGGGATTTTGATCTTAGGGTTTTCGTAGTACCCTCCCACCTGAGAGACTTTCTCCACAGCATTCCGGGTGCCGATCTGGAGAGCCTCCCTGAGCCCCTCGATGATCTGGTCTCCGCCGACTCCTGAGGCTTTCTTGAAGCCCCTGAGAATATCGCCAAACTGGCCATGAGCCGGTGGGATTTGGAAGATGCCCGAGGCCATGATTAGCAACATGAGGAAAGGCCGCAGTCCTTTCATAGCATCCTTATTCCCATGGCAAACGCCCCAAAAGCGTACGAAACAAAATATGTATCAGTTTTTTGTTGATCATGGGGTTGAGCGACATCGCGCTCAACCCCAATCACGACTGATAACATCTGCAAACTCTAATCAATGCCTAGATAGGGCACCGGTGTTAGCTCGACCCTCCGGTTCCGTGCCCGACCTTCCGACGTGTCATTCGAAGCTATCGGCCTAGAAGATCCGTAACCTGCCGCAGAAAGGCGTTCTGCCTGAAACCCCTTTTTCACCAGATATTCCATGACTGCTCTGGCCCTGTTCTCGGAAAGTTTTCTATTGTAGGCTTCTGAACCAATGTTATCTGTATGGCCCTGAATCTCTACCCTTAATGTGGGATTTCTTTTCAACACAGCCACGACGTCATCCAATGCCGGATATGCCTGGGCTTTGATAGTCCACTTGCCTGTGTTGAATTGAATCTGTTCAAGAACCCAGCACCCCTTGTCATTGACCTTGGCACCCTTAGGTGTTCCAGGGCATTGATCTATGTAGTCATAGACACCGTCTCCGTCACTGTCAGGGGGACATCCCTTTCGGTCAACCCTAACGCCCCTTGGTGTGTTCGGACACTTATCCAGGTAGTCGTACACGCCGTCACCGTCCGTGTCTATCGGGCAACCGAAACGGTCAACCTTAACGCCTTTAGGGGTATTCGGGCACTTGTCTAAATCATCGAGCACGCCATCTCCGTCACTGTCCATGGCCTTGGCCTTTTCCAAAAAGACCTTTTCCACAAAATTAGCCATGTCCTCGCTAGAAGCGATCCTGTCCGCACTGACCGAAAACCCGCAACGGCCTGCCTGGGCAACGCGCTCCATGAGACTTTTGCCTGCGGGATCATTTCCCACTAATATGGCATATATGCAAAGCCTGTCACCGAAGGCGCTCTTCATGTTCTCTGCAGCCACCACCGGGGCATTGTCCATCTCTTTTCCATCACTCACAATGATGACCGCTATGTCCCCCTGAGTCGGTTTCAGATTTTCAGTCGCAGCATCGATGGCAAGAGCCGAGGGGCTTCTCCCCCCAGCCCGTTTGACAGTTTTTAGGGCTTCTTCAAGTCCTTCCTTGTTGTATTCTGTCAGGCCATAAATAAGAGTCATTTTCTTGCTGAACGGCCAGGCGCTTTGGCCAAAGGTCCTAAGCGCGCCGGTGAGTTGCACGTCGGGAATCGTCTGATTCATACGGCTCACGACATCTTTCGCAAGGTTCAACTTGGTCTGACCCTTGTAGGGCTCGCTCATGGACCCAGATGCATCCAGGACGACCACAAAATGTTCTACCTTCTGCACGTAGTGACCGGCCTGTAATTTTGGGCTGAGATCATGGGCTTTAAACGCTGTCTGTGGTTTTTGAATCGCACAACTGATCAGCAAGGTACTGACCATTAGAAAAAACAAGACTTTCAAATAATGCTTTGTCATAACTGAACCCCCTCTGAGCGTTTAGTTATGCTCATATAACTTTTCAAAGTTTTTCGTCATAGCAGCCATTAGAACGGAAGCTTCAGACCGCTCCGACCACTTTGCTTCGTGCCTTTGAGCAGGTCGTTTCCTAAGTTCAGACGGGCACTAAGCTCGCTACTGATAGTGCTCAGTCCGCCCATGCTTGACTTCAGGTCGGCCAGCGGCCCATCGACTTTTTCGGAAATCTGCGCCTTGAGCTCTTTTTCCAGGAGCGCCGCCTGTGCCTTGACCTGTTTGCCGACTGCATCTTTCAGCACACGGTCCAG
>DAOVEU010000172.1:0-5224 GCA_030668805.1 Desulfobacterales bacterium | reverse complement strand
CCCACCTACCCTGATACGGTCATTCTTCCCTACAGGGCGGGCGGGGCAGGCAGAATTTGAGGGATTTTTTTAGGTTGTAGGTCAGGTTGCCATTTGGGGCTACCTGACAAAATGGAATCGTCGGTAACTGGCTACGCTCGTAACCTGACCTGCAACTGATGCCCCTTCCTGCTAAAGTGTTTCATCGATCAATTCCTGGTGATCGTTGACCCACCTTCTTATCGTCCCAGCAACGTGCGTGATGTCTGAAAGCTGAGAGGAACATATTTCATATAATTCTTTATCAGATACCTCATGATAAAAATGAACCATCCTGTTTCTATATCCTGCCAGAGTTCTGAATTTCACACTGTCCCTATCCGTTAAAACCGCTACTTCCTCCAAAACAGATCCTATTTCCTTATATTCGCTTACACCGCGTCCGAAGCCCTTGGCGAGGATATGCCTGCCTAAATCCATAAGGGCCTCAAGTGATCGTCTCAAGCAGGATTCCGCAGACCAGATATTTCTCTTGTCTTCGGTAAATGTCTCATAATTGCTTAACGGCAGAGACTCAATTTCCTTTATCATTCTGTTTATCCAATCCAACCGATCAGCAACCACCCTTTTTGAAATCTTTCCCGGGCTCATTGTTCCTTCTCCATAATGAGGGAAATCCTTTCCCGCTCAAGTGGGACAAGGTCTCCCGCCCTCCTCAAGATGTAAAGGTCGTATTCATCCGCTTGATATTCATCCTCGCAGTATATTCTCTCTCCCCGGATGATGTTCGCCGCAAGGAAGGGATCCACTTCCAGGATAACCACGAGGTCCACCCTGTTTACTGAAAAAAGATCCTCCAGGGCCATGCCCAAATGGACCTTCTCTTTAACTGAGAGCTGCCTTCCTGAAGAGGGCTTTACGCCTACGTCCACATCCGATAATGGAGAAATAGACAGACTAGACCTCTCTCCTTTTAGCCATTCAGCAACCTCTTTGGCATGGCTGCCAAAAGCATAAACAGTATCCAATCCGAACTCCTCAGCTATCTGATTCAATCTTTTTTTTCTTGCTGCCATATCAAAATCCGGCATGAACCACGCCGTGTGAAAAATTGATTACGCTGATCGGTGGGCCGTGCCCACCCTACGTCCTGAGAATATGTCAGACAGGATTCACAGGATTTGATTTGAAGCCAGGCCCAATTTATCCAACCGATATCTCAAGGATCTCATGTTGATACCCAGTATTTCGGCCGCCTTTTGCTTTGAGCCACGGGCCATTTTTATGGCCTCGAGAATGTAATCTTTTTCGATTCCTGCCATCACCTTATCTAGTTGAATCCCGTCCGGACCCAAGTCAACCCGTTGTCCTTCTTTTGTGATTGGATCTTCTCTCAAACTGGAAAGGGTCAGACTCTCCGGCAGCACGATATTGGATGTCTCCAGGGCGACGCTTCTTTCAATGATATTTTCGAGTTCCCTGACATTCCCCGGGAATCTGTATCCCATCAAAAGTTCCATGGCATAAGAGGATATTTTCTTGATTTCTTTTCCGAACTCCCTGGAATACTTTTCGATAAAATGCTTTGTTAAGATAGGAATATCCTCCTTTCTCTTCCTCAGTGATGGAACATGTACCGGGATTACGTTGAGCCGGTAATAGAGATCTTCTCTGAAACTCCCATCTTTTACCTTTTGTTCCAGATCCTGATTCGTGGCTGCTATAATCCTGACATCGACTGTAATATCCTCTGATCCCCCCACCCTCATGAAGGCTTTTTCCTGTATGACCCTGAGGAGTTTAACCTGAAGGATTGTTGGCAATTCGCCTATTTCATCAAGGAGCATCGTCCCTCCCCGGGCAATTTCGAAAAGACCTGGTTTATCCGAGTAGGCACCGGTAAAGGCCCCCTTCATATAACCAAATAGTTCGCTTTCCAGGAGGTGTTCGGGTATCCCACCACAATTTATGACCACGAAGGGCTTATCTTTTCTGGAACTACTCTCATGGATAGCCCGGGCCACCAGCTCCTTTCCCGTGCCGCTCTCACCTAAGATGAGGACATTAGCCTTGGTATCTGCCACTTTTTTGATTTGGGAATAGACCTTGAGCATCTCCTTGCTTTTCCCTATCAAATTTCCAAAGCAAACAGCATCTTCCACACCTTTGATAAACAGGGCATCATCCTTTTTTATTCCCTTCTTATGCAGAGCGTCTCGAACTATACTCCTTAAATCCTCTATATCAAAATTCTTCTCAATATAGTCGTATGCCCCCTCCTGCATTGCGGTGACAGCGGTTTCACCTGAAGCATAAGCGGTAATTAAGATAACCATGGTTTCAGGAGAGATCTCTTTAACGCCTTTTAGAAAGTCAATTCCATCGACCTTTGGCATCTTCAAATCAGTAATCACCAGATCAAATTCATGGTTTCTGCAAAGGTTCAGTGCCTTTTCCCCTTCATTTGCGCACGTAACCCGGTATCCTTCCTGGGTCAACATAATTTCAAGGAATTCCCTCATTTCCCTGTCATCATCCACAACAAGAATCTCACTCATTTACAATCCTCTCCCCAATTCTGTAACGGTTCACCGCAGAGAACGCAGAGAACGCAGAGTGACTATTCTTTGAACCAAAACCACAGTCCGCCTTTACACCTCGATATTTTACTGGCAGAGCCTTTTGTCGTTCCACTGTCAACCCTCGCTCAGCCAATTCGTAACCGTTCACGGGTTCAATGGTTCAGTTAAAAGAATAGAGGTCAGAGATCAGAGGTCTGACTTCTGACTTCTGACTTCTGACTTTTGTTTCGTGGCAGCAAAAGTATACAGCTTGTCCCTTTTTTCAATTCACTCTTGACTTTTATTTTACCCCCGTGACTCTCCACAATCCTGTTTACAATCGCAAGCCCAAGGCCTGTTCCTCTTTCCTTTGTCGTGTAAAAGGGTTCAAACACTTTATTGTAATCGTCTTCTTCGATCCCACAGCCAGTATCGCTTATCAGTATTTCAAGATATCCCTTCCCATTGTCAAGTATGGTCGGTTTGGTTTCTATTTTCAATCTACCGCTGTCCGACATCGACTGAACAGCATTCAAGACAAGGTTCCAGAGCGCCTGTCTGATTTCCGTCACGTTTCCATAAATGCTGGTCTGATCACATAACTCCATTACCACCTTGATATTTTCATCCCAATCAGGGCCATGGCGGAGAGATTCGAGCACATCGTCTATGACATCTTTGATGTTAATCTCCTCGCGATCATCCGGGTTAGGGCGTGCCAGAAGGAGAAAATTCTTTACGAGATTTTCAAGTTGATCCCTACCCCTCAGGACGATCTGCATGAGTCTCTCATTGGTTTCATCCAGCTCAAGATTTTTTTGCAGTATCTGGATCGACCCGCATAGCGATACCAGGGGGTTTCTGAGTTCATGGGCAAGACCTGCAGCCATCTCACCAATGAGGGCAAACCTCTTGCTTCTTTCGACTTCCTTTTCCATCTCTTTACTGGCGGTCAAATCCTGAAAAATCACTATGTCCCCGATTTTTTCATCTTTACTGTCGATAAGTGATGAGATGGAAAAACCCAATACGATATTCTTGTTCTGTTTTCCGGGAACCACTATTTCATCCCTGTTTATTATCCCCTCTTTCCTTTTTTCGCTTTTTATCTTATCCAGTATTTCGGAAAACCCTGGGAAAACATTATCGATTTTTTTGTTCTTAACCTTTGAGAATGAAAGGCCTGTAATTTCTTTTGCCGCCTTGTTAAAGGATTTTATGTTCCCCTGGAGATTGATCGTTATGATCCCTGTATTTACAGATTCAATAATGCTCCTGTGCAATAGGTCAAGTTGATAAAATTCGCTTTCTTTTTCAGCCAGCAGCGATCTGGCACTCTTTTCCTGTTCAACAACAAAGCTTATCAGGAGCGCGACAATGTAAAAAGATACAATATGGATAAAAATCCTCGATAAGGCATATCCGGCACTAAAATCATAATCCCAGGAAGGACTGTGTATTGGGTGAATAACGCCGTAGTATTCTAAGTCAAGCAACAAACCATAGAGTATGCCACTGGCAGAGGCAACAATTATCCCCCCTTTTTTTGCGAGAAACAGTGCCGAATAGATGATGACCAGTGGATACAAGACAGAATAGATACTTTGAATTCCACCCGTTACATACACAAGCACAGTTATCAATGCGACATCACAAATGGTCTGAATGTATACATTGACCTTGAGGTTTTTAATTCTCTTAAGGAGGAGAAGGTATAGAAATGAGAGAAAATAGGTGGTTATTATAATGAAGTATACTGAAGAGAGAGATGCGGCAGTTACTGATTCTGTCCCTTTGATCTGGATAAAGGCTGTGATACCGAGTAAAAAGGTAACGATCGCAACCCTGAAAAACATTAACCTGCGAAGTCTTCGGACCGAGGCCTCTTTTTGTGGTGAGTGATCTCTCATGAAATAGTCATCCTACATGATTTTTCATCAATCCTGCTTGTGACCGCTGCAAACCTCGTTCCTTTAAGAGCACTTTAAAGAAAAAATAGGGCATCCTTCATATTGCTGTTTACACTTTTTCCATACAGAGGAAAAGGTTATGTTCCAACCCCTTTCGGCTTTCATTATGGTTTTAGCAACTTCAACATGTGTGTGGGACCCGCCTGCCAACGCCACGCACAACGCGCGATCAAGCTGGCACCGTTGTTTGGCAATGGCGGGCAGGGCGGCATTCCCTGGCCCAGACCTGGATGATTAATCGGATAAGCCCGTTGCACCCTGTCGCGCCCCTGGCCCAGACCGGGATGATGGGGACGAACATCAATGCTAAAGCTGTCGCGCCAGGGCGGGCAGGGCGGGCTTGCCGCGATTGTCGCGGCTGGAAAGCCGCTCCCACAAATTGGCCCAAACAATGATCGAGGCCAAAAAGTGTAAACTACTTTTGGGCTTCTGTGAAGGATGCCAAAAACAGCAAATCTGTTGCAGGCGGACCCGCCCCGCCCGCCTCGCAAGCTTGGCGAGCGGGCAGGTGATTCGTGAGTTCTGAATGGAGAAGGCATGAGAATAGAACGATTTGAGGATATTGAGGCATGGCCTTCAATGGATCAGCTGTCCCAGTCGTCTCCACCTGATACCTGTATTTTCCTTGTCCCATGACCAATACATAATAAAGGCTTTTCCTTTGACGGCAGGCAGGTTCACGAACCCCCAAAATCGGCTGTCGTAGCTGTGGTC
>DAOVEU010000349.1:0-3160 GCA_030668805.1 Desulfobacterales bacterium | reverse complement strand
ATTGAGACAAGCGTCTCTTGAAGCCGTCGAGGGTCGCTATGATGAGTCCGAACTTGCCCGGATGATAGATGAAAAACAGATCAAAGAAACAGCATTAGAGATGATCCAAAACGTGGAATAGTGTTCTTGTACTTTGGTGATAAAACTTCTTGTTCCTTATATTTAAATAGGACTCTTTGTTTGGAGATTTTCGCTATGGAATCGATCTTGATCTACGATACAACACTCAGGGATGGTGCGCAGGGAGAAAAGATCAATTTTTCTGCTGAGGACAAACTCCGGATTGCCCAAAGACTTGATGCCATGGGTATGCATCACATCGAGGGAGGGTGGCCTGGCTCCAATCCCAGGGATGTACGGTTTTTTGAACTGGCTAAAAAGGCGCCCTTTAAACATGCGCGCCTTGCAGCCTTTGGGAGTACGAGGCGACAGAATACACGCGCTGAAGAAGATCAAAACCTCATAGCCCTTCTTCAGTCCGAAACCCCTACTGTGACTATCTTTGGCAAAAGCTGGGATCTTCATGTGAATGAGGTCATTCGCACTACCTTGAAAGAAAACCTGGCCATGATTTATGACAGCGTGGCCCATCTTCATTCTCAGGGCCGCGAGGTCATTTATGACGCCGAACATTTTTTTGATGGCTACAAGAACAATCCAGACTATGCCACGAAAACAATAGAGGCCGCCGTTTCAGGTGGTGCCGATGTGATAGTGCTGTGTGATACAAACGGTGGGACCCTCCCTTTTGAAATACACGAGATCATGGAAAGGATATGTCCGCGTATTCCAGTAAAAGTCGGGATTCATACCCACAACGACTGTGGTCTTGCGGTAGCGAACACCCTGGTGGCGGTCCGCGCTGGCGCTGTCATGGTTCAAGGAACTATTAACGGGTATGGAGAGCGATGTGGCAACGCTGATTTGACCTCGGTTATTCCTAACCTCCAGCTCAAGATGGGACTGTCATGTATGAGCGAGGAGAATCTGCAGCGTCTCACGGAACTGTCGCGCTACATCAGCGAGGTGGCCAATATGACCCCGTTTAACGGGCGCCCTTTTGTGGGAAAAAGCGCCTTTGCCCATAAGGGAGGCATGCATGTCAATGCCATCATGAAGACGCCAAAGGCCTATGAACACATGGAACCAGAGGTCATTGGAAATGAGCGCCGTGTGCTTATGTCCGATCTTTCTGGCAAGAGCAATGTGGATTACAAGGCCAGGGAACTGGGGATCGAGCTCGGAGGAGATGGATTTGACAGTCGGAAAATCGCCAAAGAGATAAAGCGATTGGAGCATGAAGGGTATCAGTTTGATGCAGCGGAAGGCTCTTTTGAACTCCTGTTGAAAAGGCTCACCGGGCAATTCAAACCGCTATTCCAATTGGAATCATTCCGGGTGGCCATTGAAAAGGAGAAGGATCTTCCGTGCAGGGCATACGCCACCATCAAGATTTCCGTGGGGGATCAACAAGAGATTACTGCGGCAGAGGGAAACGGCCCAGTGAGCGCCCTGGACAATGCCTTGAGAAAGGCCCTGAACAAATTTTTCCTGGTGGACTTAGAAAAAATGCACCTTGTCGATTTTAAGGTGCGAGTTATAGAGGGTCGCGACGGAACATCGGCCCGTGTGAAGGTTTTCATAGAATCCCGCGACCAAAAGCGCGTGTGGAGTACCATTGGAGTTTCTACAGATATTATTGAGGCAAGCTGGGAGGCCTTGGAGGGCAGCTTTCAATACAAACTTTCGCATACGTGAATCGAAGAAACTGATCAGGGGGCCTTTTGTCTCTCGCAGAGCCCACAGAGGCACTGAGTTTTTGAACAGATTTCCTGAGAGGGGAAATCTGCTCAACCTGCCATCCCGCTGTCGTGGGATATAGTGATAGGGCGAACACGGCATTAGCAAGATTATCAATGTCCCGAAAGGGGCTGATTGTTTGGCCTGATTTTTCCCCTCAAAAAATCAGGCCAAGGAGAAATTATCTCGGTGATCTCTGAGGGCTCGAGCGACTGGAAGGAGCGGGCGAGAGATTCTTAGCTCTTTGCGAGATATCAGGCATCGGGTGTCAAGGATCAGATATCAGCCAGAAACGATTTCCGTCGCGGCTGGAAAGCCGCTCCCACAAATTGGCCCAAGTGATGATCGAACCCGGAGGATAAAGTTGAAAAGCGACAGCGTAAAATCCGGTATAGAACGTGCTCCCCATCGTTCCCTGTTTAAGGCCATGGGGTATACAGATGAAGAATTGGGCAGGCCACTGGTGGGGATTGCCAATTCGGCCAACGATATCATACCAGGACACGTGGAGCTGGATCGAATTGTCAATGCGGTGAAGGCTGGTGTCTACATGGGGGGCGGCACCCCTATCGCGTTTGGCACCATAGGGATTTGCGATGGGATCGCTATGAACCACATAGGGATGAAATACTCACTTGCAAGCCGGGAGCTGATTGCGGACTCTGTCGAGGTGATGGCCATTGCCCATGCCTTTGATGCCATGGTGATGGTCACAAACTGTGACAAGATTGTGCCTGGTATGCTGATGGCTGCAGCGCGGCTGAACCTTCCAACTATTGTGGTTAGCGGCGGGCCCATGCTGGCTGGCACCCATGACGGGAAAAAGATAGACCTTGTGAGTGTCTTTGAAGCGGTAGGGGCTTTCAGATCAGGCAAGATCGGTGAAGCGGAACTGGCGGATATCGAAGACACCGCATGCCCCACATGCGGCTCTTGTGCAGGCATGTTCACGGCCAATTCCATGAATTGTCTAACTGAGGCCATCGGGATGGGTCTTCCTGGAAACGGGACGATCCCGGCGGTCATGGCCGCTCGGACGCGCCTGGCCAAACAGGCGGGGATGAAGATCATGATGCTCCTGAAAAGGAGGATCACTCCCCGAAAAATCATGACGGAGAAGGCGTTTGCAAATGCCATGGCCGTAGATATGGCCCTGGGGTGTTCTACCAATACGGTTTTGCATTTGATGGCCATTGGGCGGGAGGCTGGCGTCAGAATCGATCTTGATGCCTTCAATCGTGTGAGCGAGAAGACACCTCACCTTTGTAATCTTAGTCCGGCAGGAAGTCATCACATAGAGGATCTCGACCGGGCCGGCGGTGTGAGTGCCGTGATGAAGGAACTTTCTCGCAAGGGGTTG
>DAOVEU010000092.1:0-6893 GCA_030668805.1 Desulfobacterales bacterium | reverse complement strand
CGTCCAAACGGCGAGATTTTGATCAAGGATGACAGATGGCATTCCCTGTCTGAGCGATGGTCGTTTCTTAAATGGCCTTTTGTCAGAGGCAGCCTCATGATCCTTGAAGCCATGATCAATGGCATGCAGGCACTGACCTTTTCAGCCAATCAGGCATTGGAGGAACAGGAGGAATCACTTGGAGGCTGGGCCCTGTTTTTCATCATCTTTGTAGGACTTGGGGCGGGCGTTGTTCTGTTTGTGGTTTTGCCTCATGTAATCA
Organism: Desulfobacterales bacterium; assembly: GCA_030668805.1. Taxonomy (GTDB): domain Bacteria; phylum Desulfobacterota; class Desulfobacteria; order Desulfobacterales. The sequence continues at coordinate 6,631 of DAOVEU010000092.1, read as the reverse complement.
GCGGCCTTGTTGGCCGTCTATTTGGTGTAAGGCTGGGGGTTGAGCACCTCCTCTTTCATCTGATCGATGGGGCCGTGAAGATCATAATCTTCGTTGGCTATGTCTGGCTCATTTCACTTTCCAAGGAGATCAGGCGAATCTTTGAATACCATGGTGCAGAGCACAAGTCGGTTTATGCCTATGAAGCAGGGGAGGCCCTGACCGTTGAGAACGCCAAGAAATTTTCAACCGTTCATCCCAGATGCGGTACTGCCTTCATATTGGTCGTACTTCTGATAAGCATCTTTTTATTTTCGATTATATTTCCGTTTGTACCGACCCTGGATGATGTGCCTGGTGTGATGAACCAGATGATTGCAATCACTATGAAGGTATTGTTCATGTTTCCCATTGCCGGTTTAGCCTATGAAATGATCAGATTCAGCAGCAGGAACATGGACCGGGGCTTCATCCGTTTGGCGATTCTGCCGGGCCTGTGGATGCAGAAACTGACCACGCGTGAGCCCAGCGACGACCAACTTGAGGTAGCCCTGGCAGCCCTAAACAGGGTCCTGCATGGACAGAGCCGAAGTGAAGAAGTGAGCTAAAGTGACTAAAGTGACTAAAGTGAACTAAAGTTATGATATAGTCATTTGTAATTCGGGAATTCAGGAATTCAGGAATTGCGAATTGAAGGAAGTCTATTTGATTTTAAATCCCTCAATTCCTAAATCTTTTTAACTTTAGGCACTTTAGGTCACTTTAGATCACTTTAGGCACTCCATAATGTGGTGCCAGGATGCGAAAAGGAAGCAGGAGATTAACAAACGCATAAAGCTTCTCTTAGAAGGAATATAGATGTTTGATAAACTAACAGGTGTAGAAGAGCGGTTTGAGAAGATCGAAAAGCTCTTGAGCGATCCCGATGTGATAAAAGATCAAAATGCCTATCGGAAGCACACAAAGGAACATGCGGATTTGAGCAAGATCGTTTCCGCTTATCGTGAGTACAAACAGGTAGCCGAAGATATCAGAGAATCCAAGGACCTTTTGACGGACAGTGACGACGATATCAAGGAGCTGGCAAGGGAAGATCTCCAGCACCTGCACGAGCGTTCGGAAAAACTGGAGCAGGAGTTAAAGTGGCTCCTCGTCCCCAAGGATCCCAACGATGAGAAGAATATCGTCCTTGAGATCAGGGCTGGCACAGGTGGTGAAGAGGCCGGGCTCTTTGCTGCAGAGCTTTTTCAGATGTACAGCAAATATGCTGACAGTCTTGGTTGGAAGGTAGAGGTCTTGAGCCAGCATGTGACGGGCGTCGGCGGCCTCAAGGAGATCATTGCCCTGGTGCATGGCAAAGGGGCTTATAGTCGCCTGAAATACGAAAGCGGCACCCATAGGGTACAGCGGGTGCCGGTGACGGAATCACAAGGGAGGATACACACCTCTGCTGTGACCGTAGCTGTTTTGCCTGAGGCAGAAGAGGTGGATGTCAAGATTGATCCCGACGACATCAGAGTCGATGTATTTCGCTCCACCGGTCCCGGAGGGCAAAGCGTTAATACAACGGACTCGGCTATACGCATTACCCATCTTCCCACAGGATTAGTGGTGAGCTGTCAGGACGAAAAGTCGCAGCACAAGAACAGGGCCAAGGCGATGAAGGTACTCCGTGCTCGCTTATATGATAAGATGGTTTCCGAGCAGGACGAAAAGATTTCTGCAGATCGCAGGAGCCAGGTGGGAAGCGGTGACCGTAGCGAGCGGATCAGGACATTCAACTTCCCTCAGGGCCGTGTCACAGACCACCGTGTCGGGCTTACGCTGTATAAACTGGAAAATATTCTCCAGGGCAATATTGGAGAGATCATCGATGTCCTTATAACCCACTATCAGGCCCTTGCCATTCAGGATGCTGAGGCAGAATCGAGGGATGCTGCCTGAGACCTGGACCATTCTGAGACTCCTCAAGTGGACCACGGCCTACTTCAAATCCCATCACATTGAGCAGCCACGCGCCGCTGCGGAAATCCTTCTGGCTCATACCTTGGGTCTTGGGCGGGTAGACCTCTACGTCCAGTACGATCGTCCCCTTGAATCCCACGAGCTTGAACTCTTCAAAGGATTAATCCAGAGACGTATTCAAAGGGAACCAGTCGCCTATATTGTTGGTAAAAAAGAGTTCTGGTCTATGGATCTGAAGGTGACATCTGATGTCCTGATACCGAGGCCTGAGACCGAGACCCTTGTGGAGGCTGCCTTCACGATCATACCGCCAGAACCAGGACCAGCACCTTTGAAGATCCTGGATCTTGGGACTGGTTCAGGGGCTATTGTCCTTGCCATAGCCTCCGAACGGCCAGACCACAGCTTTTATGCAGTTGATCGCTCGGAAAAGGCCCTGGCCGTGGCCACGGATAACGCTCGAACGCTCGAACTCGACAAAACCATCACGTTTTTGCAGGGGAATTGGTTCGATCCAGTCCGTGACCGAGGGCGCTATTTTGATGTGATCGTCTCGAATCCTCCATACATTTCGAGTCATGAATTCGAGGTGCTTCCACCGGAAATTACGCAATATGAGCCTCGGGAGGCCCTTGAGGGGGGCTCCGACGGGCTGGAGGCAATTAGACTCATCATCAAAGAGGCTTCATACCACATGGTTCCAGGAGGGTGGCTCCTTTTTGAGATTGGTTACGACCAATGGGTCGCGGTGGAGAAGGTGATTGCACGCTCCGGGGCTTACAGTGAGTGGGCTGTAATCAAGGATTACAGTGGCCACGATCGGGTCGTGAGGACAAGGACAAGAGGCAATAAAAATGGAACCAATACTCCAACACCCCGTGGACGGGTACAAAATTGTGTTGCAAGCTAAAAGGTCGTGTGTTAATAATAACAATTTCTGGAAATTCGCACGTTCTTGGACCCTCTTTCTGGTGCTTCAAGGGCTGGGGCCACGAGAAGTGGGAAGAGGGGAAGATAAGAGCGGAGGAACGGGACCTTTGGAAGGGTCTCGGAACAACCGAAAACAATGGAGGATAGCATGTCTCACATCACCATGAAGCAGTTGCTGGAGTCGGGTGTCCATTTTGGTCACCAGACCAGACGGTGGAACCCCAAGATGAAAACTTACATTTTTGGTGCCCGCAACGGAATCTATATTATTGATCTGCAGCAAACGGTCAGGATGTTCAAAACGGCCTACGAGTTTGTTGTGGACACAGTTGCAAATGGCAAATCGGTTCTCTTTGTAGGAACCAAGAAACAGGCACGCGATTCCATCTATGAAGAGGCCAACCGGTGCGAGATGTTCTATGTGCACAACCGCTGGCTGGGGGGGATGCTCACAAATTTTCAGACCATAAAAAAAGGCATCGAAAGGCTCAAGTATCTTACAGGCATTTTTGCCGATGGAAGTGTCAATCGCTTTCCCAAGAAAGAGATACTGAAACTGGACAAAGAAAGGGCAAAGCTTGAAAATAACCTCGGGGGGATCGGTGACATGGAAAGGCTGCCCGGGGCCTTGTTTATTGTGGATCCCAAGAATGAAAACATTGCGGTCCGTGAAGCAAGACGGCTTGGCATACCTATTGTGGCCATTGTAGATAGCAATTGTGATCCGGACGAAATAGACTATATTATACCTGGCAATGACGACGCCATTAGGGCCATCCGACTGATGACTTCCCGAATAGCCGACGCTTGCATCGAGGGTCGTGAGCGTATGGAAGAGCGTCTGCAGGCCGAGACAGACAAGGAGGCTGTCGAAGCAGGGGCTGCTGTGGCTGGGCCAGGCGAAAGAGCCGTCACTGCTAATGGCTCAGAGGGTCCCATTGTGGAAATTATCAGAAGAGAAGCCCCCGCATCTGACCAAACCGATGAAGATGTAAGTGATGAGGTACGAGAGGAGTTGTAGATGGCAGAAATCAGTGCCCAGATGATTAAGGAACTACGGACACTACGGACAAGGACAAATGCAGGCGTTTTGAATTGCAAAGAGGCCCTGAAGGATGCAGACGGAGACATGGAAAAGGCTGTCGATTTTCTGCGCAAGAAGGGACTGGCCACGGCCCTGAAGCGCGCCGGGCGGGAAACCTCTGAGGGTTTGATACATTCATATATCCACACTGGCGGCAAGATAGGTGTCCTTGTGGAAGTGAACTGCGAGACCGATTTTGTGGCCAAGACCGATGAGTTCAAGACGTTTGTCAAGGATTTGGCCATGCACATTGCGGCGAGCAAACCCCTTGGCATCCGCAGAGAGGATATCCCTGAGCAAGTGATACAGCGCGAGGAAGAGATTTACAGGGCACAGGCTGTAGAGACGGGAAAACGGGAAAAGATACTCGATAAGATTGTCCAGGGGAAAATGGAGAAGTTCTATAAGGAGTCGTGCCTTCTGGACCAGCAGTATATTAAGGACCCGGACATCACCACACAGGACCTGATTCATGATATGATTACAAAGACGGGTGAGAACATCACTGTGAGACGATTTGTCCGTTATCAATTGGGAGCGGAGTAGAAATCATTTATCATTTATCATCTATCATTTATCAATGGCCAATGAATAATGAGCAATGACCAATCACTAATGATAAATCACTAATGATAAATGACCAATGATAAATGACCAATGATAAATGACTCCAAAATACAAAAGAATCCTGGTTAAGCTCAGCGGCGAGGCGTTGATGGGTGATCAAAGTTATGGCATAAGCCCTGAGATGATTAGCTATCTCGCCGGCGAGGTTCGATCGGTTTACGATCTTGGGGTCCAGATCGCCCTGGTTGTTGGCGGCGGGAATATCTTTCGCGGCGTGGCAGCCAGTTCCTACGGTATGGACCGCACGTCGGCGGACCATATCGGCATGTTAGCCACTGTGATCAACGGTATCGCTCTCCAGGACGCTCTTGAAAAAAGGGGTGTTCAGACCCGGGTCCAGACGGCTATCGAGATGTGTGCCGTTGCTGAACCGTATATCCTCAGGCGGGCTATCAGGCATCTGGAAAAGGGGCGGGCCGTGATCTTTGCTGCTGGGACCGGTAACCCATATTTCACGACGGACACGGCAGCGGCCCTGAGGGCCCAGGAAATTGATGCAGAAGTGCTCCTGAAGGCCACCAAGGTGGACGGCATTTATGATGCTGACCCGGTCGTGGATGCCCGTGCAAAAAAAATGGATAACGTTACCTATCTTGAAGTCCTCAAGCAAAAACTGAAGGTTATGGATTCGACTGCCATTTCCCTGGCAATGGATAACGGGCTTCCTATCATTGTCTTCAACCTCAGAGTAAAAGGGAATCTTAGACGAGTTGTCTGCGGGGAAGATGTTGGAACTCGAATAAAGGAGGCATCAGAAGATGATTGATGCACTCTGTGATGATGCACGTGAGGGGATGGATAAGTCGATTGATGCCCTAAAAAATGAATTTAAGAGGATCCGCACCGGTCGAGCTTCCCTTGCACTGTTTGAGGGCATAAGGGTAAACTATTACGGAACATCCACCCCTTTGAACCAGGTAGCCTCCTTGTCTGTTCCGGAGAGCAGGCTTATCGTTATTCAGCCCTGGGATCAGTCGGTCATTTCCGAGATTGAAAAGGAGATCCTTAAATCAGAGCTTGGGCTGACCCCCATGAGCGACGGCAAGCTTATCCGTATTCCTATACCGCCGCTAACTGAAGAGCGGCGAAGAGAACTTGTCAAGGTCGTTGGCAAGATAGCTGAGGAGCACAAGGTATCCATCCGGAATATCCGCCGGGACACGAATGAGCTTCTCAAGGGCATGAAGAAGGATGGTGAGATCGCAGAGGATGATTTTTACATGGCTCAAGACAAGGTGCAGAAAATCACAGACGATTACATCCGACTAGTTGACCAGACCTGCCAGGAAAAAGAGAAAGAGATCCTTGAATTCTGATGTTCCTTCCTCACTACCCGACTCACTCCCACGACATATTGCCATTATCATGGATGGCAACGGCCGTTGGGCCAAAAAACGTTCCCTAAACCGGATCAGGGGTCACCGGGAAGGCGCTGAGTCGGTCCGGGACATTGTGCGAGCCTGCCGTGAGATCGGGATAGAGGTTCTGACCCTCTATGCGTTTTCAACCGAAAACTGGCAGCGGCCTCGGCGAGAAATCTTGGCTCTCATGAGTCTGTTGAAAGGTTTCCTCAGGTCAGAATTGCCGGAAATGATGGAAAACGGCATACATCTGAACGCCATTGGCCAGATCGAAAGGTTCCCGGGTGATGTTGTGAAGGTACTCCAGGAAGTCATGGATATGACCCGAGAAAACCAGGGGATGATTCTCAACCTGGCCTTGAGCTACGGGGGGCAGGATGAGATTGTGGCGGCGGCTCGGAAAATCGCAACCGAGGTTCGAGCGGGCCGCCTTCAACCCGAGGAGATAACAAAAGCGGTTTTTTCAAATTATCTTTATACGCAGGGAATGCCAGAGCCAGATCTTCTGATTCGAACCAGTGGTGAGATGCGGGTAAGCAACTTCTTGCTATGGCAGATTGCCTACACAGAGATTCATGTCACGAATACCCTCTGGCCCGATTTTAGAAGAGAGGAGTTGATCCGGATACTGCACGATTACGAAAAGCGTGAGCGTCGATTTGGGATGACCGGTGCCCAGATCAAG
>DAOVEU010000208.1:0-4597 GCA_030668805.1 Desulfobacterales bacterium | reverse complement strand
ATAGAAGATAGCATCAAACTCGAAGTAAAAAGCGCTTTTTTAGCTCTCAAGGTGGCGGAACAGAATATCCAGACAGCACAGGAGTCACTTGTCCAGGCAAAGGAGAACTGGCGCATTACAAACCTGCAATACCAACAGCAGATGACAACATCTACCGAGGTCCTGGATGCCAGGACATTTCTCACGCGGGCAGAGACAAATTATTACGGAGCGCTTTACGGATATATGATATCACTTGCCGAACTGGAAAGGGCAGTGGGGAAAAGATAGTAGGCAGTAAGCAGTAGGGAATAAACAACCGATAACGGACACGTCTTTTTTGGAGCAAGCCGACCGTGTCGGCGGGATCCGACAACGGACACGGTCAGTAAGGAGTGGCCACTAAGGAATTAGAAGGGAATCAATGGTTGATGGGAAATAAAACACGCAAAAAAGGGGAAAAAGGAACCGTTATAGCGTTGGCCGCTATTTTGATCTTTGCGGGATTCGCCGTCTTTAACTATGTCAAATTCCAGACCCAGAAAAAGGAGGAAATAAAGACGACGGAAAAAATCCCCGTGCAGATTGCCGAAGCAAGGTCTATGCATCTCAAGTCGATTCTGGAGCAGACCGGAGATATCAGATCCGTGATCGAAGTCGATGTCTATCCCAAGGTTCCGGGTAAGATCATTGAAAAACTCTTGGTGGAAAAAGGGGATTTTGTAAAAAGAGGTGCCCTTATTGCCGCACTTGAAAAGGGTACGGTAGAGGCACAGGTAGCACAGGCCAAAGCTGCCGTTGATATGGCAGAGGCAAATCTTGATGTACTGGAAAAAGATTATATTCGAATAGAATATCTTTACAAAGAGAAAGCTGCCGCCAGACAACAACTTGACCACATTAATGCCCGGTTAAAGGCTGCTAAAGCGCAACTGAGACAAACTCAAGAGACATTGAAGCAACTCGAAATTCTCTATAGAGAGCACAGGATTTACGCTTCTATAAAGGGTTGTGTCTCTGCCCGTTATATAGACCAGGGGGCCATGTCAGACACAATGAAGCCGATTATCCGCATTTCCTCTGAAGAAAATGTAAAGATTGTCACTTCAGTTACCGAAAAAGATTTTCCTCATATCAAAAAAGGAATGAAGGCGGAAATCAGAGTCGATTCCTTCCCGGACAGAGTTTTTCACGGGACCGTATCGGTTATCAACCCTACCCTTGACCCAGCCACCCGGACCGGTGAAATAGAAATTCATATCCCGAATAAAGACCTGACGCTTCGTTCAGGGATGTTTACCCATATCCGTCTCTACCTGGGGGAAAAGGAGGCTACCGTCATCCTTCGTGATGCCCTGATCAACCTGCCGGGGACAGGAAATTACTATGTTTTCGTGGTGGAAAATGGCCATGCCGTCCAGAAAAACATCGAAACAGGTATCAGCCAGGAGGAATACACCGAAGTGGCAGCAGGATTGAATCTTGGCGAACAGGTAGTGGTCAAGGGCCAAAACAGGCTGCGAGACGGTGTTGCGGTTGTGGTTGTGGTTGAGGGTCAAGGATCAGAGGTCAGAGGTCAAGGGACAACGGAGGACCGTTAAGTGAAACTTCCGGAATTTTCTGTAAAACAACCAGTGGCTACCCTGATGCTCTTTTTGGCCATGGGTTTTATCGGGGCCTTTTCCCTTACCAGGGTGAATCTCGATATGTTTCCTGACATCGATCCCCCCGTGGTTTCTATCCTAACCTCCTGGCCTGGGGCCAGCGCCTCTGATGTGGAGACAGAGATCACCGAACCCATTGAAAACGTGGTAAACACGGTTAACAATCTGGATACCCTCACGTCCAAATCACTGGACAACCTGTCGATTATTACCTGCAAATTTGATTGGGGCACAGACCTGGATTTGGCCACCAATGATATCCGTGACAACCTGGAGATGGCCAAGCGTGATTTGCCCGAAGATGCAGAGACTTCCATCCTGTTTAAGTTCAGTAGCGCCACAGCCCCCATCATGTTTATGACCATAACCGGTGAAAAGAGCTGGCCGAGGTTGTATCACATCGCAGACAAAGAAATTTCCGATGAACTGCAAAGGGTGCCCGGAGTGGGAACAATTATGCTTCTCGGGGGAGCAAAACGAAGGATAAATATCTATTTTGATATGGCCAGGATCGAGGGTTTCCATCTGTCGCTCACAGGGATAAATCGTGTATTGGCTGCAGAAAACATGAATGTTCCGGCCGGCAGTATCAAAACCGGGTTTAAGGACTATTTTGTAAGGGTCCCTGCACGGTACAAATCTATGGAGGAGATCCGAAACACAGTTGTCGGCTATCATCAAAAACGCCCGGTTTACCTGAAGAATGTGGCCAGTGTAGAAGACGCCTACGAATCACAGAAGTCGAACGGATGGGGGGACGGCCGGCCAGGTCTTGTGACAATACTGCAAAAACAGACAGGAAAGAACACGGTTGAGGTCATTAAAAGGGTAAAGAATAAGTTAAGGGAATTCGAAAAGACTCTGCCACCTGACATAAAAATCAATATTGTTATGGACAACTCTGAAGATATCCTGAGTTTTATCAAAAACCTTCAAAGGGCTTTGGGTTGGGGTGTTCTATTCGTGGTACTTGTCACCATTTTTTTTCTGAGAAGATTGCGAACAGTCTTTATTATTACTCTGATCATCCCCTTTTCGCTGGTCATCTCCTTTATCCTTCTTTACCTTTTTGGTTATACCATCAACCTGGTCTCTCTTGTGGCGCTTGCCATTGCAGCAGGTATGGTAGTCGACAACGGCATTGTGGTTCTTGAAAACATCATGCGGCATATTGAACGGGGGAGCCGGGTTAAAACCAGCGCCATATTCGGGGCAAGCGAGATGGGTATGGCCATTATCGCATCCACCATGACTACAGTGGTTGTCTTTGTGCCTCTGATGTTTTTGACCGGACTGGCAGGGATTGTCTTCAAGCAGTTAGGTTTTGTCGTGGTGGTAACCCTCCTCGCTTCTCTTCTTACCGCTCTTATGCTGACCCCCATGCTCTCATCAAAATGGATTACAGCCACACCCGAAACCCTCAAAAAGAAGAGAGGAGCTTTGGGCCGACTGTATGCCCTCACCGAAAAGTGGTTTGAAGCTGTGGAAAAGGCCTACCGGGGTCTCCTTGAATGGTCTTTGACGCATAGAAAAACAGTTATTGTGCTGGCCCTGTCCATTTTTGTCAGCAGCATCTCCTTAGTCCCGTTTCTTTCCACCTCCTTTTTCCCTGTGGTTGACACCGGCGAGGTAAGCATCAGGTTTCGCCTGAGTGAAGGCTCTCGCATAGAAGAGACCAATGCTGTGGTTGAGGCGATCCTGAACAGTATCGACGAAATGGTGACACCGGAAGAGATGAGACATTCATATGCCTTTGACGGCGAAACCAAGGAGGGGAAGGCTGCAGCCCTTGGGTTTGATGAGGGGCCAAACGTGGGACATGTCGCCTTTAAATTGGTGGACCGGGACAAAAGGAGCCGAACAGCCGAAGACATCGCCGCACTTCTCCGGGCCAGGGTTGAAAAGATCCCGGGGATCAACAAGATCCATGTCAGTGCGCAGGGCGCAGTTACATCCGCACTCATGGGCGGGGGGAAACCGATTTCTCTGGAAATTCAGGGTTCAAACTTAGAGGAAAACCTGGCTTTTGCCCAAGAAATAAAAACGGGCATGAAGAAGGTCCCCGGCTTGGTCGACATAGAGATCAGCCAAAAGGACCCCAGGCCTGAGCTCTGGATAGAGGTTGACAGAAGAAAGGCATCTGAACTGGGGTTCAACATTGCTGTTATTGCCGGAATCCTGCGCAATTATTTCTACGGGGTGGAAGCCACTGAATTCCGGGATGCAGGCGACAGGTTTGATATTTTTACCCGTTTTACGGAAAAAGATAAAAACAGGTTGAAAAATTTGCCGGATGTGCCCCTGTTTACCCCGGATGGCCGTTTGGTGAAACTAAAAAATATTGCTCGAATTGTTGAGGGAGAGGGTCCTATCGAAATTGAAAGGAAGAACAGACAGCGGATTGTCAAGGTGGAGGCAGATACCTACCAGCGTTCCCTTGGTGAGGTGACGGGAGATCTAAGGGCTGAGCTGGCAAAGATGGGAACGCCGCCTGGGATATCGATTAATTTCGGAGGTGATGTGGAGGAACAGAAAAAAGCCTTCCGCGATCTTACCACATTGCTAATCCTGGGAATCATTCTCGTTTACATGATTATGGCATCATTGTTCGCAAGTCTGAGGGACCCGTTTATTATCATGTTTTCCGTTCCCTTTGCCTTCAGCGGGGTGTTGTACGCCTTTTTTCTGACAGGGACAAGCCTCGGCATCATGTCCTTTATGGGAATTGTCATGCTGATGGGAATCGTGGTCAACAACGCCATCGTTCTTTTAAACTACATCCATCTGCTCCAAAAAAGGGGAGAGCCCGTGTTTCAGGCAATTACACATGCCGGAGAAAGCCGCCTGCGGCCGGTGCTCATGACCACCCTGACTACATTTTTCGGTCTGCTTCCCATGGCCACGTCTGAAAGAGTCGGAGCTGAGGCATGGAATCCACTGGGCATTACCATGCT
>DAOVEU010000193.1:0-4925 GCA_030668805.1 Desulfobacterales bacterium | reverse complement strand
GAGCAGATTGAAAGGCATGGAATTATCTGACTGGTGTCCATCCAGAAACGGGCAAATTTCTCAGCATTAAAATATGTTGTATAGTTTTATGGTAAGTTCTCAATAAATTCGGGACGGCTTCAATGTAAGCGCTATGGATCTCAATGCGATGCCCGTGCCCAAACCCGCATATTCTTAACGTAGGGGCGGGTTTATCCCGCCTGTGTCCATTGCGGCACAAAGCTCTTACGGTCGGGATAAACCCGCCCCTACGAGAAATGCTCTTACCAGAACTTTTTGAGAAGTTACGTTTTATGTTCTTGGGAGGCACGAAATGAAAGACGAACAGAAATCAAAAAAGCAACTCGTAGATGAATTGGTGGAACTGCGCCAACGACTTGTTGAACTGGAAACATCAGAAGTGGAGTGCAAGCGGGCAGGGGAGGCGTTACAGGAGAGCGAAGAAAGATACCGGACCCTGTTTGATCTGTCTCCCCAAGTTATAGCCCTCACCGACCTGAGCACCGGTAGGTTGATCAACGTCAATGATAAGTTTTGTGAATTGACAAAATACACCCATGAGGAAATCCTCGGACGGACTACCACGGAATGTCAGTTTTACTCTAAAGACGACAGGGGTAAATTCTTAAACGAATTGCAGGGACCGGGGGAGGTCCGCGAATTGGAAATGGATTTCAGGGCCAAGGACGGCTCGATTCTTAACGCACTCATGTTTGCCAAACTCGTTCGGATCGCAGGCGAAACATTCATCCTTACTATATTTCATGACCTGACCGAGCGCAAGCATCTCGAAGCTCAACTCCGCCAAGCCCAGAAGATGGAGGCTGTAGGCACCCTGGCAAGCGTCATTGCCCACGACTTTAACAACCTGCTCATGGGTATCCAGGGAAATACCTCTTTGATGCTTTTAGACATGGATCCGGCACATCCACAGTATGAAAGGCTGAAAAGCATTGAAAAGCAGGTTCAAAGCGGAGCCAGACTAACCTCACACCTCCTTGGATATGCCAGGAAGGGCAGGTATGAGGTTAAGCCCGTTGACCTGAACCAATTAGTGGAAGAGACCTGTGAAACCTTTGGCAGGATGAGAAAGGAGATTGCGATTCAGCGAGAGCTTGGCGACGACTTATTTGCAATAAAAGGAGATCCTGGGCAGATAGAGCAAGTGCTTTTGAATCTGTTTGTAAATGCTGCAGATGCCATGCCTGGTGGTGGAGATCTTATCCTGAAGACCAGGAATACGACCCGCGAGGATATGAAGGGCAAGATGTATGACCCAAAACCAGGCAACTATGTGCTGCTAACGGTTACCGACACAGGGACAGGCATGGACAAAAGGACCGCGGAGCGCATCTTTGAGCCGTTTTTCACAACCAAGGAGACGGGTCATGGCACCGGGCTTGGGTTGGCTTCAGCTTACGGCATCATAAAGGGCCATGGTGGATATATTGATGTCGAATCCAGGAAGGGGCAAGGGACCACCTTCAGTGTTTATCTGCCTGCATCAGAAAAAAGGGTCCGGAAAGCTGTCAAGACCGCTGAGCCATTCATTGAGGGAAGCGAGACGGTCCTTCTCGTGGATGATGAAGAGGTAATTTTGAAAGTAGGCCAGCAATTGTTGGAGGCTATGGGCTACAAGGTACTAACAGCCAGGGACGGAAAAGAGGCCATCGAGGTTTACAGAAACAATGGAGATGACATAGACATCGTTCTTTTGGACGTGGTTATGCCCAATATGGGTGGCGGTGAAGTGTATGACCGCATGAAGGAGATCAATCCGAATATAAAGGTCCTGCTTTCAAGTGGTTTCAGCATTGATGGTGAAGCCAGCGAGATATTGGAAAGAGGCTGTAACAGTTTTATTCAGAAACCGTTCACCATGAAAAAGCTGTCTGGAGAAATAAGGGAAATTCTGCAAAAGAAATAGGAAATCCACTTGGATGACAGTGATTTGGGATATCTATTCAGGATGGCAAGCCAGGCAAAGATAGGCATTTTCGCTACTCAGCTTGGGCTAAAGGCCGGTATTTAGTTGGCGATTTACTTGTTGCCTGGGGAGGGTATACAAGATCCGACCTAATTCCTAGACAAGGCTCATACAAAACTCTCTATATTCTCCAGGTTTCCGTAACAAATCAGGCGGTCCCCAACCCGAATTGTGGTTGTAGCCTTGGGAACGGGGATCAGTTCTTCATCCCTTTCCACGGAAAGCACGATCAAATCCCTCTCCTTAAAGCCCGATTGGCTTAAGGGTAACCCAACGACCTTTGACTCCTTTCGAACAAGCACTAAAGCAACTCCATTGGATGCTATTCCTGCAAGCCGGCCTTCTCTTCAGGAACGTTACCAGTGGGGTTGGGTCCCGATCCGATGCCCCATCACCTCCAGGGTATCGGTTACCACGACAAAGGCACCGGGATCGACCCGTCGAATTATCCGCTTGAGCCGGGCTAACTGGCGGAAGGTGATGATGGTGTAAAGAATCTGTTCCTCACGGCCCGAATATCCCCCCTGGCCTCGGATGATTGTCACCCCCCGCCGGATTTCCCGAAGGATTCCCCCGGAAATTTCCTTCCAGTGGGGGGAGATGATGATGACCGCCTTCCTCTGGCTTAACCCTGTGACCACCAGATTCAGAATATGCGAGGAAACATAAAGGTAGACCAGCGTATAAAGCGCGCTTTCAAGAGAAGAGAAAATAGCGGCTGCAATCAACACGCCGCTGTTGAAGGCCAAAACGGTGGTGCCGACGCGGACGGAAAAACGCTTGAGCAAAATGACCGAGAGAATATCCGTACCTCCCGCCGACCCCACGGACCTCAGGATGATCCCCGATCCGGCCCCGCCTATAATCCCCGCAAGCAAGGCACTGAGGATCGGATCTTGGACTGCGACGGGTACTTGGGTCCACTGCAAAGCACCAGAGAAAATCACCATGCCTGCGATGCTGTAAAAGAAAAAACGCCGCCCAATGAAGATCATACCAAATGCAAAAAGGGGTATATTTAGAAGAAAGTAGAGCCCAGAGACAGGCAGGGACGGGAGGAGGTAATGAATCACCAAAGCCAATCCGGTCACTCCTCCACTTACAAATCGACGGGGGATCAGGATTCCGTTGACCGCCACTGCACAAAGTATACTGCCCAGGGTGATGAGCCCCAGGTTCCATAGCACCCTGCTGAGCAACTTTACTGCGGATTGCCCGGATCGTCGTGACATCGTTGACGTCTCCAATTCTAGCTATTATCTGACGTATGACCCAGGTGAGAGTGAGCCCTTTCAGAGCCATTTTTTTCGCCTGAAGTAAAACAACATTGAAATACCTGTAGCAACCATTACAAACAAAATTACGGGATAACCCCAATGCCATTCAAGTTCTGGCATATATCTAAAATTCATTCCGTAAATACCCGCTACGAAAGTCAAGGGCATGAAGATTGTAGCAATAATCGCCAATAGCTTCATAACCTCGTTCATCTTGTTGCTTGTCATTGAAAGATAAATATCAATCGTTGCCGTAAGCATGTCCCGAAATTTCTCTATTGTTTCAATAGCTTGAATTGTGTTATCGTAAACATCGCTCAGATATATGACTGTAGACTCGTGAATAAGAGGTGATTCTGCTCTTTCCAGTCCAGCGACTACCTCCCTCAAAGGCCAGACCTGGTTACGCAAAAATATCATCTTTCTCCTTAAGACGTGAATTGCGTTTAGGGTTTCCGGTCCCAAATTTACCAGCAACTCTTCTTCTATATCCTCCATCTTTTCTTCCAGCTTATCCAGCATGATGAAATAGTTATCAACAATAGCATCTATTAGAGCGTAAGTAAGATAATCGGCCCCCATCTTTCTAATGCGGCCTTTCCTGTTTCTGATTCTTTCCCTGATGGGACTAAAAACATCTCCTTCACGTTCCTGGAACGAAATAACGAAGTTTGTGCCAAGAACTAAACTGATTTGTTCTACCTCTATTTCATTGTCTTTTTCATTATAGGAGAGCATTTTCAAGACAACAAAGACGCAATCATCAAAATCCTCCATTTTCGGCCGTTGTTCTGTATTCACTACGTCTTCCATAAGTAAGGAATGCAGACTAAAGGCTTTTGCGATTCCTTCCATAATTTCCATCCAGTGAATGCCGTCTATGTTTATCCAGGTGACGGTTGGTGTTTCCTTAAAGGGAAGACATTCCTCTATCGTCTTTGCTTCCTTTTCTTCTAATCGTGCTTCATCATAATCCATGATTGTGATTTTTACCTCGTCACTCTTCTTCTCACCTATATGGACCATAGTCCCTGGTGGAAGCCCAACCTCTCTTGAGGTGTTCTTAATGAGTCTGGGCATTGCAATTCACCTCCCGTTAAAATGATAGCAATGTCGAAAAGATCCTGGATGCGGAGGTTGTGCAGGATCGTCTAAAAGGCGTCAGCCATCAGGCCCTTTCCTTATCCTTCTCGTCCCAAACCTGGATCAGGTAGTCTTTGTGGTCTTCAAAGACCTGAGCCTGCTCCTCAACCAATTCTTCGGCCTGGCTTGATGTCATCTTGCGGGTTTCGTTAATAAAGGAGGCTACGCGGCCGAGGTAGAGAGGAGTGACCAGGTTTACCAGTTGGGCCCTGTTGTGGGTCCATCGATGGAAAGTGGCCGCGGTCTCGTAAAGCACCATGACCCAGGTCTTCACGGGCATGACAAACTTGGTCTTGGCCTTGGCTGCGCACCTCTTGAGTTCCTCGAAACACGCCGGGGAAAAAATATCCCTATAGAGAGCCTTCAACTGCCGAAAGCCCGCCTTGTACTCTGTGACCAGGCGGCCAAGGTCAATACTGATAGGTTCCGGTTCCACAGACTCCTGAACTCCGAACAGAGGAACGGTCCGGCTCCCCCTGACCGCTTTCCACTCGGTCTCGTGCTGCTCCATGAGAACA
>DAOVEU010000280.1:0-3762 GCA_030668805.1 Desulfobacterales bacterium | reverse complement strand
TCACCGGGTTGCATAGCGGGGTCTTCCTCTACTGTGATAGTCAGGTTTCGTCTCGTCTCCACGTCCAGGAGTTCTTTTCGTTTCTTGTTCAGCAAGTAGTAACCCACGTTCCTTGGTACGATTCCTTTTACTTGTGTGATGTTATCTTTGAGGGTTTCAGAGCGGAGCCTTCTCAGAAACTCGAGCGCGAGCCTTTCCGCAGACGGAACCAGCCCTTTTCCCTGGCAGTGAGGGCACGGCATAAAGCTTCCGTACTCTATGGATGCAGCGATCCTTTGACGGGCCAGCTCCATAAGGCCAAATTTCGAGACCTTGCCTATATTAATCCGGGCCTTGTCCGGCTTGGTATGCTGCTTCATAGCCTTTTCTACGGCCAGATTGTGTTTCCGCTCCCGCATATCAATAAAGTCGATAACGATAAGGCCACCCAGGTCCCTCAGGCGCAATTGACGCGCAATTTCAGCCGCCGCCTCCATATTGGTCGCATATGCGGTCTCTTCCATGGAGCGTTCACGTGTAGCTTTTCCGGAATTGACATCAACAGCCACTAATGCCTCTGTTGGGTTGATCACGATATGACCACCCGATTTCAAGGAGATCCTGCTCTCAAAGATGGAACTAATCTGATCTTCGATTTCATACTTGGTGAAGATCGGCTGTGGGTCTGTATAAGCCTTGACTATGTTTGTGTGCCGCGGAGATATGATCCGAATGAAATACTTCACATCCTGGAATATGTTTTTGTTATCTATTAGTATTTCCTTTACCTCGGATGTGAAATGATCCCGGATGGCGCGAATTGCAACATGGAGTTCCTTGTAAAGCAGACAGGGGGCAGAGGCGCTGACACCCCGCTTCTTTATGTTTGTCCACAGACGAAGGAGGTATCGGACATCTTTGGAGATCTCTTGTTTTTTCTGGTTCTGAGCAGCAGTCCTGACAATTGTGCCGAATTCTTCTGGGACCTTCAGTGACTCCATAATGCCTTTGAGGCGTCCGCGTTCATTTTCATCTTCGATTTTCCTGGAAATGCCGGAGCTTTTTCCCCCTGGCATCAGGACAACATAGCGGCCAGGCAAAGAGATAAACGTGGTCAGCATAGCCCCTTTGTTCAGGATGGGTTCCTTGGTAACCTGGATCAGGAGTTCCTGGCCAGGCTTGATAAGATCCCGTATCCCAAAGGTCCCCTTCTTGCCAGCCGCGGGCTTTTCGATAGAAGAATAGTAATCACTATGTATTTCGTGTTGCTGTAAGAATCCATTTCTTTCCCCACCGTAGTCAACAAAGGCGGCTTGCAGGCTTGGTTCCACACGTGTGACCACCCCTTTGTAGATGTTTCCCCGTGTGATTTCCCCGGCCGTGGTCTCAATATGAAAACTTTCCAGCCTGCTTCCCTTTACCAGGGCAATGCGACATTCTTCCGGATCAACCGCGTTGATAAGTATCTTGTGTTGTTCCTTTTTTGGGTTCATAAGTTCAACGTTTCGACCTTGAGGATAGCTTGAGCGATTAAGGGCTTGCGCAGACTCGAATAAGTGCCTAAAGTGAACTAAAGTTGACAAATAACGGCCTAACACTGTCTTGAATAAAAAACAAACATTTTCAATCAACCCTGTGCTGAAAAATCGAATATCCAACGAATGAGATTAAGCCCCACCAAAAGACATCCTTCGGCACGGGAGACACGAAAACCTGTGCGCATGAATACAACCACAAGCAATACCATACCCACAAGTATATAGAGACTTTCCAGGCCGGCTGCATCAATAGTCAGAGGACGAAGCATCCCCGCCAAACCGAGCACGCCAAGGAGGTTATAGAGATCGCTGCCGATCAGGTTTCCAGCGGATATACCATACCGCCCCTTGAGAGCTGCCACCAGCGATGTGGCAAATTCGGGTGCAGAGGGTCCTGCGGCCACAATGGTAACCCCAATCACCCATTCAGAGATGTCAAATGCCCGGGCCAGAGAAACTGCTGACCAGACAAGGACGTGGCCCCCAGCGGCCATCGCGATGATTCCCAGGACAAAAATGGGGATATCTTTCCAGGTGGCATTTCCCCCGGGGGCTTTTTCATGTGCGGGGGCCTTTTTCCAGAAAAGATAGCCAATGTATACAACAAGTGTGGCAAAAAGTGTAAGTGCTTCTTGAGGAGTTAGCGTTAAGTCTGCAAGAAATAAGGTTAAAATAAATGACACGCCGAGGAGGAAGAGGCCGTCTCGCCACACAAGGACGGGGGTAGTTTCGATGTTTCGGATAATGGCGCAGCCACCCAGTATGAATCCGAGATTAAAAATGTTGGAACCCACCACGTTGCTGACCGATATATCTGGTAGCCCTTTAATGGCGGCATTCATGGTGACCGCAAACTCTGGCGCAGAGGTCCCCATGGCAACGATGGTCAAACCAATTGTCAGATCAGACATACGCAGCTTATGGGCGATCCGAACTGCTGAGTCTACAAGCCAATGGGATCCCTTCCACAATAAACCCGTGGATATTGCTATCAAGACAAGATCTAGTAGTATCGTGGTCATTTCATTTGTCCATTGTATAGGAATTTCCTTTTGCTGCCTTGCAAGTATTCGTCAAAGGCCTGCCCTGGCGCGACGTGCTCAAATCAATCTACTAAGCCTATAATCCAGGTCTGGGCCAGGGGTTGCGGCCCGCCCTGGCGCGACTTGATCGAGCACTATGTAACTTCTGTGATACTTCGGAAATAGAAGCTATAGAACTCAGTCCTTGCAAGCCAGGTCTGGGCCAGGGTTGCGCAGCTCGTTTCGGCCCGCCTGCCGACGCCTGAGACAGCATTCAGCTTATGTGCCGGCATCTCTGGCAATGGCGGGCAGGTGCTCGGTTTACGTCGAAGGGTTTTGAAAAACGACGCAGCCGATAGCCGCTAAACGTAACGAGTAGCGCAACCGATAGACCGTAGACGTTAACTTGTAAACCGGCGCGACAGCCGCATGTAGTGATTTGCCTCCCTCATACGTCCCCGTTTTACACATCCTCCTGCATAGATTGCACACTTTTTTTTCAGAGCCGCGTGCGCTGCGCAGTATTGCCCTGGACTTAGCAAGTCGCTTTCGAGGATCTTTTTTAGAGCATGTATGCGAAACCGGTCCATGCAGCGTCTTCTTGATAGTTGGTCTGGGTGTCCGCCACGTTTAATCACAAGCGGGGCCTCAATCAAATACACGGGAAACCGGCAGGCGACCCTTAGCCAAAGGTCATAGTCCTCGCATACGGGCAACGTTTCGTCAAACCCGCCTATCTCATTGAAAAGGCAACGTCTCATCATTACGGCCGAAGGGCTCACAATACACAATTCCAGGCAACGTTCAAAGATCATCCCGGAATACTTCTTGTGCCGTTTTTTGGGGTTGACCCTGATGCCATTTTTTATCCAGATTTCTTCGGTTTGACAAATCAGAGCATCTGGGTGGGTATTGAAAAAAGCGACCTGGGCGGAGAGTTTTTCGGGGAGCCACAAATCATCGGAGTCGAGAAATGTGATAAGGCGACCCGCAGCCCGGGCAATACCAGCATTTCGAGCTGCGCTTACCCCTAGATGGTCTTGCCTTACAACGCAGATCTGGTGATAGGATTCGAGAATTCCCTGTGTGCTGTCAGTTGACCCATCGTCCACCACAAGTATCTCGAAATCATGGAAGTCCTGAGCTAAGACCGAATCAATCGCCCTCTTGAGGACCCATGCGCGGTTGTATGTAGGAATAACGACGCTTACAGTTGGCATGAA
>DAOVEU010000149.1:0-5648 GCA_030668805.1 Desulfobacterales bacterium | reverse complement strand
GGGTTCTACCACAGCAGCCAGCAAAGACATCGCCATGATTTTTGCCAATACCAACCTGGCGGCGGCCGCAGGCGCTGTGCTTGCCATGATCACCGCGTGGATCAAGTTTGGAAAACCTGATGTTGGCATGAGCTTAAACGGCGCTCTGGCCGGCCTGGTAGCAATTACCAGCCCCTGTGCCACGGTCACACCATTGAGTGCCGTAATTATTGGTGCTGTGGCTGGCGTCATCGTGGTGCTGGCAGTACTCTTTTTCGACCGGATCAAGGTGGATGACCCTGTGGGGGCCATATCCGTGCATGGCGTAAACGGCGCATGGGGAACCCTTGCCGCAGGCATATTTAACATCGGAGGCACTTCGGCAAAGATAATCGGTGTCCAGATCCTGGGAATCTGTTCGGCCTTTATCTGGGCGTTTGGTGTTTCTTTTATCCTGTTCAAGCTAATTGACAAAACTATAGGACTCAGGGTTTCTCCTGAGGAAGAGACGGAAGGTCTGGACTTTGGTGAACACGGGGCCAACGCATACCCCGACTTTCAGATTGTAACCCATTGAGTCACGGGCTTTGCCCAGGACCCCCACTTGGCCTCAATGCTGTTGAATTAAGCGGGGCCGAAAAAATCCCCCAGTGGAATAGCCTTACATTCCACGGGGCAGGCCTAAATCCCCCTTTACAAAAGGGGGACTTTTAGGAATTCCCCCCTTTCTTTAAGGGACACCTCCAATAGCTCCCCCCTTTTTTAAAGGGGGGTTGGGGGGGATTTCAGGAGCAAACCATTAGGCAACGCTGTAGCTTGTTGCAGCGGAATTGCAAATCAAAAAATAAAGGAGGAAGAATGATGAGAAAAGATCTGACACACATGAAACGTCTTACGGCCACTGTTGTAGCTTTAGCTTTGACTGTTATTACCATTTTGCCTGCCGTGGCAGAAGAGGAGAAGCCATCGGCTGATCTGTCGGTTGCGGTTCTGAGTGATTACATCTGGCGAGGTCAGGAATTGAGCCGTGACAGTGCGGTGATCCAGCCCTCCATGACCATCAGCTACCAGGACTTTTCAGCCAATCTCTGGGGCAATCTGGACACGGACCCCTATACCTCCACTGGGGATAATCAGTCCAACTGGAACGAGACCGATTTCACGCTGTCTTATGGCAAGGGCTTCGGCCTTTTAGGCGTGGAAGTAGGCTATATTTACTATGGCCTAGAGGGTGTTGATACCGACTCCCAGGAGGTCTTTTTGAGCTTGGGTCTTGATACTCTGCTTTCGCCAGCACTGACCGTTTATAGGGATTTCGACACCTACGAGCACTGGTACTTCCTTCTCGCCATCTCCCATTCATTTGAGATTACTGAGGCCGTCTCTCTGGAGCTTTCGGCTTCGGCGAGTTATTTAGAGAGTCTAGATGCAGACACTTACCCCGAGATTGACAGCAGTGGGGCAGCCACGAACGACGAATTTAGCCACTTCCACGACGGTGTGATCTCGGCAAGCCTGCCCATAGCCGTGGCGAAATATATTACCGTAACGCCGTCGTTGTCGTACACGTTCGCGCTTTCAGGCGACGCGAGCGACGAAATGGAATGGCGCAGCGCGGGGTTCCGCGGCAAGACCAGCGGCGACGACAATTTTGTTTATGGTGGCGTAACAGTGAGTGTAGCCTTTTAAGCACCCCCGCTCCGCTTGAAAAAATCCCCCCATCCCCCCTTTACTAAAGGGGGGCGAGGGGGGATTTTTCAGACTCGACCCTATGAGGGCCGCAGTCCACGCTTAGGCAAGGCCGCGACATGACAAAAGAATTCCTTGTCATCCAACATATACCCTGGGAAGGGCCCGGGACACATCTCGTGCGGTCAGTACAAAAATGTGGTGTCCTGCTGCACGCCGTCGAGGTCTGGCATCAGCCGATTCCAGGCTTGAGTTCATATGACGGGCTGATTGTGTTGGGGGGTGGCCCAAATGTGGATCAAGAAAAGGAATATCCCTTTCTCAAAGCCGAAAAAGCGGTCATCCGTCGAGCCATTGAAGCAGACATGCCGTATCTTGGATTTTGTCTTGGTCACCATCTCCTTGCGGATGCCCTCGGGGCCAGGATAGGCCCCAACTTTCGCCGCAGTGTAGGATTCACAGAGGGTCATCTTACAAAAGATGGTCGCAAGCATGCCATATTTGGGGGCATGCCAAGATCATTTCCTCTCTTCAAGTGGCACGGCCAGGCGGTCTTGCCCCCCTTGCCCAAGGAGATAGAAGTCCTCGTTACCTCTGCACAGTGCCAGGTGGAGGCGATTTCAGTACAAGGACGACCCCATATTGTTGGGCTGCAGTTTGACAACCATGCGGCCGCCATTTCCGATGTGAGAAATTGGGTGGAAGGTGACGAAAAATGGTTATCACAACCGCCTTCTGTAGACATGTCGGCTTTGGTGAAAGACGCTGAAAAATACGAAGCCTTCATAGCTGAGCAGTTTGAACTCATGTTCAGCAATTACATCAAATTGATATCCTGACAACCGCCCCGTAAGGAATTTCCATTTTTCAGACAGGATGATAGTCCTGTTAATCCTGTTAATCCTGTCAAACAAGAATTTAGAGACCGAAAAAATGGAATCTATTGAGCATTCTGCTTTAGCAAGAAAAGTGCAGGAATTCGCTGTGCTTTACGAGATCAGTCAACTACTTGTATCTACACCTGATCCAAAAGAGGCCTTAAACTCCGTATTGAATATCCTTCATTCTAAAATGGGCATGCAGAGAGGCACCATTACTCTTTTAGACCCTGAAACTCAGGAATTGAATATTGAAGCAGCGCACGGGCTGACCGGCCAGGAAAGGCAAAGGGGGCATTATCAAATAGGCGAAGGGATCACCGGAAAGGTGGTAGAGACCGGAGAACCCGTCATTGTCCCCCATGTAGGGAAAGAACCGCTATTCTTAAACCGCACCAAGGCCCGCGGGGATATTCAGAAAGACAATATCTCCTTTATCTGTGTCCCCATCAGAACAGGTTCCTTCACTTATGGAGCACTGAGTGCGGATCGACTCTTTAGCGAGGAGATTTCTTTTGAGGAAGACTTGAGACTCCTGACCATTATCGCCTCCAATGTTGCTCAGGCCATAAGAATCAGCCGGATGATGGAAGAGGAAAAGGACCGCCTGCGGCACGAAAACGTTACCTTACGGGACCAGCTCAAAGAACGGTATAGTTTTTACAACATTGTGGCCAGGAGCAACAAGATGAGAGAGGTCTTCGAAATGATTGACCAGGTGTCGGCGAGTGATGCCACCGTGCTCATCAGAGGAGAAAGCGGCACCGGCAAGGAGCTTGTGGCCAATGCTATCCATTACAACAGCTTAAGGGCAGAAGGCTCGTTTATTAAAGTGAACTGTGCTGCTCTTCCTGAAACCTTGATAGAAAGTGAGCTCTTCGGACATGAAAAGGGGGCTTTTACCGGGGCCTTAGAAAGAAGGATCGGAAAATTTGAACGTGCCCACGGTGGCACTCTGTTTCTGGACGAGATTGGCACCCTCAATCTCACGGCTCAGGCCAAACTCCTACGTGTTCTTCAAGAAAGAGAAATCGAAAGAGTCGGTGGGACCGACACCATTAAGGTTGATGTGCGAATTGTCGCGGCCACCAACAAGCCACTGGAAAAAGCCCTGAAGGAAGGAGACTTCAGAGAAGATTTGTACTATCGCCTCAACATATTTCCGATATACCTGCCTCCTTTGAGGGAGAGAAAAACGGATATTCTCCTCCTGGCAGATTTTTTCCTGGAAAAGTACAGCAGCAAGTACAAAAAAGACGTAAGAAGGATTTCCACGCCAGCCATTGATACGCTCATGCGCTATCATTGGCCGGGCAATGTGCGGGAGCTGGAAAACTGTGCCGAGCGGGCCGTGTTACTTTGCACCAACCACGTTGTACACAGTTATCACTTGCCCCCCACCCTTCAAACAGCCGAGGCATCAAACACAATCCCCTCCGGTTCACTCTCTTCTGCGGTCGATAGCTTTGAAAGAGATAGAATCATCGATGCCCTAAAAAGTACCCAGGGCAACATCGCCGCCGCCGCCAGACTTCTTGCCACATCCGAAAGGATTCTTGGCCTCAGAGTAAAGAAATACAGGATTCAGCCGAGGCAATACCGCTGAGTCTTGTTACGAAACCGAGGGCATGAATTCATCCAGGAAGTCTGCTATCTCCTCAGCATCTTCCATTCTCAATACCATGTCCAAGGCCTTCTTCGCATCCGTCAATCTTACGCTTCTGACCAAGTTTTTTATGATCGGAACAGAGGCTGCGTTCATGCTCAATTGATCTGTCCCCATGGCAAGAAAGAGGTATGCGCACTTCGGACTTGATGCTGCTTCGCCGCATATACTGACACTTTTGTTGTTTGCCTTGCAAATCGACACAACTTCAAGGATTGTGGAAATCACTGCAGGGTGCAAAGGGTTGTAAAGCGATGCCACCTTGGGGTTGTTTCGATCAACTGCCAGAGTGTACTGGATGAGATCATTGGTGCCTATACTCACACAATCAACATAACGGAGCAATCTGTCCAGAATCTTGACGGCTCCCGGAACCTCAATCAGTATGCCAATTCTTATCTCTTCGTCAAAAGGGATATTTCCCTTTTTTAGAGAGTGCCTTTCTTCATCGAGAAGGCGCGTGATCTTTCGCACTTCGTCAACGGAAGTAATCATGGGAAACATTAATCTTACAGTCCCAAAGGCAGATGCCCTCAATATGGCTCTTATCTGATTCCTGAAGATATCGTCCAGTTCAAGACAGACCCTGATAGACCTCCAGCCAAGATATGGATTTTGCTCTTTGGGATAATCAAGATACGATAAGAACTTGTCGCCCCCCACGTCAAGGGTGCGGATGGTTACCTCTCTTCCCTGTGCACCTTCCACGATCTTCTTATACAGCCTGAACTGTTCGTCTTCGGAGGGGAATTGCTCTCTGGCGAGGAAGGGGAACTCCGTCCTGTACAGGCCGATGTATTCGGCTCCGTATTTTTCAACCAGTTCAAGATCCGACAAAAGACCAATGTTTGCACCAAGCATTATTTGATGGCCATCTTTTGTCATGGCCGGCAGAGTTCTTAAGGCGCTCAACCCGCGATCATGTTTTGCTTTTTCAGCCTTCAGACGGTGATATTCGTCAATGATCTCTTTTGATGGTTCTGGGAAAATGATGCCGGACGTTCCATCCACAATCAGGAAATCAGCTTCTTTCACCCTTTCCACTATCTCTTTCGCGCCGATGACCATTGGTATTTCAAATGACCTGGCCAGTATTGCCGCGTGAGATGTTTCGCCGCCTTTTGAAAGCACAATCGCTTTGAGATTCTCTTGTCTGAGCCCGACAAGATCTACAGGGGAAATGTCTGAGGCGATAACGATCGTCTCTTTCTTGAATGTTTTCGCTGGTGAGCCACCAATGCCAAGGAGGTTTCGCAACACCCTCTTGCCTACGTCTTCTATGTCAGAGCCTCTTTCCTTCAGGTAAGGATCATCCATCTTGGAAAACAACTCCAGGTAGTCCAATACAGCCTTCTTCAAGGCATACTCTGCGCTATATCCCTGTCTGATGTGAGCTATTATCTTATTCCTAAAGGCCTTGTCCTGAAGGGCCATGT
>DAOVEU010000249.1:0-4105 GCA_030668805.1 Desulfobacterales bacterium | reverse complement strand
CTCATGTTCTCAGGCATAACTATCTTTACCGCATAACCCTTTACCAAACCGGCCATGGCTACGGAAATACCTGTATTTCCGCTTGTTGCTTCCATAACTGTCATCCCCTTTTTGAGCGTTCCTTTTCTCTCTGCCTCCTCAATAATAAAAATGGCAACCCTGTCTTTAATAGATCCACCTGGATTTAAAGATTCGACTTTAGCAAATATATTTGTGCTGTTGTCTCCTTCAAAGCCTACACTAACTATAGGTGTAGAACCGATCTTATCTAAGATATTTGCCGCACGCATTGTATTAACCCTTTTCTAAGTACAGGACATTTTTTTGACAGGATTAACTGGATAAACTGGATAAATTTTGAATGAATCCAGTTCATCAATAAAATTAATAACCTCCAGGATTTTGACGCTATGGGAGAAAGGTGTGGTTCAATCGCGTGTTCAGTAAAGCAACACCCTACGGGACCAGTCATGTCAAATTGTGACGATATCTAAGTTGCTAAAATTAATGATGAACAGGAATTTAAAATAAAAATAATCTTGTTCATCCTGTCTATCCTGTCTAATTTTTTTGTCCTGTATTTAGAACCCTTTTATAATATTGAAAGATGAGGGTCATTACGTTCGACCACAAAGGCACCTACATATCCATGGGCAGGTGCGAGCGCCCGGAGGTGCCATCGAGATGCTTCCTGCGGATCACCTTCGACACTAAGAAGCCGAGCCGGTTCTCCCGGAGCCAGAGAAACGTCAAACGAATCTAAAGATCGACTCAGCCCGTCTCCGATAGCCTTGAGAAATGCCTCCTTACGGGTCCAGCAGTTGAAGAATGCCTCAAGTTTCTTGCTCGCCGGAACTGTGCGGAGCGCGGCATTTTCTCGAGGAGAAAAGAAATGCTCTGCGATCTCTTCGGCATCGGGCATCGGGCGGACATACTCAACGTCCACACCTATCTTGCGGCCCCACGCAAATGCAAAAACCGCCAGGCCTTCAGAGTGAGACATGTTAAAACACAATGAATGACCGTCAGTTATTCCCCCCAGCATCGGCTTTCCATGAGAACCATAGGAGAACTCCAACCGATTTGGTTTTACGCTCAGGTACCGTCCGAGGATATTTCTTAGTATGCCATGAGTAACGACAAAACGCCTCCGGTCCTTTTGAAAGTAAAAACGTTCAGCTTTAAGCCGCTCATCTTCGGAAAGCGTCTGCGCCAGCTCATTAAGATGTGAGTCCTCTTGGTTGAGAAAAACTCGCCACACATGAACTTCGTCACTCGGCAACGACAAATCGCTCTGGGAGTAAAATTCAAAATCATCAAAAACTGTCACTCGTAACGAAGACGGCCGGTTCAAAAGTAATAGCTATTCTCTTGACAGGATTAACAGGCCCGCCCTGGCGCGACAGCCGAGGAATAAGCTGTTTCATTCGAAAACCCGGTCTGGGCCAGGGATGAACAAGATTTACATGCCTGCCCTGGCGCTACGTGCTTGAATCAGTCTGCTAAGCCTATAGGCTAGGTCTGGGCCAGGGATTTCTTTCTTTTCTTACATCCTGATCATCCTGTTTATCCTGTCAAAAAATGGAAATTCCTGGAATCAAGGTATTGTAAGAGAACCTGGGAAATTGAATGCAAGAGAAGTGATTGTGAGCTTTTGATAAAAAAATGGTCTCCCTGGAACATCTGAAGGGTGAAATTCCCTTTAGTATGCCGCTGCCAGCCATCAAGCTCTTCCCGGTTTGCTTCTTTATCCTCACTGCCGCCAAAAGCTGAGATAGGACAGTCAAGGGGATTATCTTCGTAGTAAACATAAGTCTCGTCCACAGCGAAGTCGGCACGAAGAATCGGCAGATACATCTCCATAAGATCTCTACTTTGCATCACCGCCTCCGGTGTGCCGGAAAAACGACGAAGTTCCTTGACGAATTCATGCTCTGGCAACATGTGGAGAGGCCGTGGCTCCGGGATATGAGGAGGGCGGGAGCCTGAAACAAACAAATGAACCGGTACAAGACCATTCTTTCTGCGAAGTTCGCGTACAAGTTCAAAGGCAATCTTTGCCCCTATGCTGTGCCCGAAGAAAGCAAAAGGCAGATCAAAATAGAGATCAAGGGCTTCCACGATGGCATCAACAAGAAGTGACAGCCTGGTAAATGGAGGCTCGGCAATCCGGTTTTCCCGCCCTGGAAGCTGAACAGCGCAGATCTGAATGCCTTCTGGTATATTTGCTTGCCATTGGCGAAAGATCGAGGCCCCACCCCCCGCATATGGGAAACAAAATAGACGTAGCCGAGTCTTGCGCTTTGGTTTCCCCAGGATCAACCAGGGGGTATTTCTATATTTGGATCCCACAATATTTCTGTAGGTGTTCACAAGTTCAGAGTTCACCCTGTTAAATTTCCCGAAGGGAACCCTATTTAACGGGGTGAACCGTTCAGGGTTATCTTTTTTTCGTTAACTTTGCGAGTTAGCTCTGGGCCAACGGTTACATATTCCTTTATTGACCTACTCAACTATTCAACCAATCTTTCTCCCCACTCAACCACTCAACTACTCGACCTTTTTAACCAATGTTTTATACCTACTCGACCACTCAACTACTTGACTATTCGACCACTTGACTATTTCACTAATTTCCCTTCCCCACTCGACCGCTCGACTACTTAACTACTCGCCTGCCCTTCAGGCCCCAGTGGCTTAAGCAAAACTATCAGGGCCGGGCAAAAGAAAAAATCCGCCAGGTAGGCCCAGAGAAAGGCAAAGCCCGACAAAAAACCGAAATTGCGCCATCCCGATAAATCAGAAAGCGTCATGACCAGAAATCCAAGGATCAGGGTCATGGTGGTGAAGGTGATCGGACGTCCCACAGTGCTGAGCGTGGCCCGCAGGGCCTGTGTATAGTCGCCCAGAGCCTTGAATTCCCTGCGATAGCGCCTGAAAAAATGTATGGTGTCGTCAACGGCCACGCCTATAATAACGGCGCTGCAACACATGAGCGGCATGTCCAGGTAAATCCCGGCAAACCCCATCAGCCCCAGGGTGATGAGTATTGGAAACACATTGGGGATCATGCTGATCAGACCGAGCTTCACCGATCTCAGAAAGATTATCATCAACGCGGCCACCGCAAACAGGACTGCGGTAAAGCTGTATTTGACCCCTTCACCAATCTTATCGTTCAGGGCCTTGACCCAGCTCAACACGCCGGTCATCTCAACGTTCACTGAGTCGTCAAAGGTCTTGCTGGAAAAATCCTCCACGTCCCGCATGAACTTTCGGACATCAGCCGTGCTTAAAGTCCGTGTCTTAACGGTCAAACGGGCAACGTTATAGTCAAAGCCGACCAGCTTATCCAACTGGTCCCCACCGGAGGTCTCATACAGGAAAAGATACTGGGAGGCCGCCTCGCGCGTGTCGGGAACGCTGTAAAATACCTGGTCGTTGTTGTGCAAGGCCCGGCGCATTTTCTTCAGCACGTCCAGCACGCTCGTGGTCTTAGTGGTCAGGGGATGTTTATCAGCAAAATCCTGGAATGCGTCCATCTTCCTAAGAAAAGCTGGCTCCTTGACCCCGTCGGTCTTGCCTGTATCAAGCATGATCTCCATGGACATGGAACCGCCCATACGTTCATCGATAAAATCATAGGCCTGGCGCAGTGGCAGCTTTTGGGAAAGCATTTTTGCAGTATTCGACTCTACCTGAATCTTCATAGCCCCGGCAATGGATACCAGGGCCAGGATAACAAAAAACGCCACGACCCATCCCGGTCCGGCAGTCACGATCCAGTGGACCCTTGCCAGCAGGCGGTCAAAAAGATCGTGGCGTTTTTTTGGATTGCCCGGATTTGTTGCCCGGGCATTTTTGTCCATGCCGAACGAATAAAAAAATGGTACTAAAATAAAAGTAAGCACGAGGGCCGTCACGACCCCGACCGAGGCGTAGACCCCTAACTCGCGGAACGGCTTGATCCTGACGGTGAGAAATGAAAGAAAGGCCCCCATGGTGGTCAGGGTGGTCAACAGGCAGGGCAGCCCGACCATGGCAAAGGTCTTGAGCATGGCCTTTCTGCGCGCAAGTCCCTGGTCGAGATGATCCTGATACTCGG
>DAOVEU010000209.1:0-4584 GCA_030668805.1 Desulfobacterales bacterium | reverse complement strand
TGGGTCCAAAAGCTTGTTGAACTCCCTGATTCAAGCCTCAGGCTCATAGGATTCCTGCTGATGATAGCAGGGCTTGGTCTGGTCTATTTGGGAAGACAGTAGTCTGAAGTGAGCTAAAATGCCTAAAGTGCCTAAAGTGAGCTAAAGTTGAGGACTTGAAGAAACTTTTCGTCCGGTGAAAGACGGTGTACCGGCGCTGGCAGTCAGTACTCGTTGCATAAACGTCATTGTTCCTTTAACTTTAGGCACTTTAGTTCACTTTAGTTCACTTTAGTTCACTTTAGGCACTTGATCTGTCAAGGAATCCCTATGTATCTCCTGAGTGACTACAACTACACCCTCCCTGAGGAACTGATCGCACAGGTGCCCGCATCTCCCCGGGATGAATCCCGGCTGATGGTCCTGGAAAAGAAATGGCAAAGGGTATCCCACTACCACTTTGCGGACATTGCCCGGCTGCTTTTCCCCGGAGACCTTTTGGTTGTAAACAACACAGGCGTGGTTCCGGCTCGCCTGATAGGCTCGAAAGAGACCGGAGGAAGGGTAGAGGTTCTGCTTCAAGGGGGGGAGGGTTTGGGTGGGGGTGAGGGTACGGGGAGCTTTACCTGTGAGTGTTTGGTCAAGACATCCAAGCGCCCACGTATAGGATCGAAGTTCCACTTTGATGGAGGCCTCCAGGCAATTGTGCTGGGCGGGACTGACGGACTCTGCGAGCTGGAATTCCGGTTCAAGGGAGACTTTGACAGACTGCTGAACAGGATCGGCCAGATTCCGCTTCCCCCTTATATTAAGAGGGATGAGTCAAAGCCCCCACCCTGTGACGATCGAGTCTGTTACCAGACCGTATATGCCGAAAAAAAGGGGGCTGTGGCAGCCCCTACCGCGGGGCTGCATTTTTCAGATGAACTTCTCGACAAACTCGCAGAAAAGGGAGTGGAGATCGTTCCGATAACACTTCACGTAGGGTACGGGACTTTTCTGCCGGTGCGGGTCCTGGATGTCAGGAAACATCGAATGTATCCTGAGGTCTATGAGCTTACACAAGAGGCTGCAAGGGCAATCAACAAAGCCAAGGACGAGGGCAGGCGGATCGTTGCCGTGGGCACGACCACGGTGCGCGTCCTGGAGTTTGCTTCAGGCCCGGACGGCCGTGTGAGAGCCGGGTCTGGTGAGTGTGATCTTTTTATTTATTCAGGTTTTGAGTTTAGAGTCATTGATGCCTTGATTACCAATTTTCACCTTCCCGAGACCACCCTTTTAATGCTCGTTGCCGCAGTTGCAGGACGCGACTTTATTCTAAATGCCTACCAGGAGGCAATCCGCCGGAGGTACCGTTTCTACAGCTACGGAGATGCGATGTTGATGTGGTAGCCAGTTGGGCTACGCAAAGGGCATGGTGCATAGCACATAGCGTTTTACCCTTTGCTCTATGCGCTATGCTCTATGCGGTCGACGGCAACATACAGAGAACCAAAAAGCATGGCTTTCAAATTTGAGGTCATCCACGAATCAAAAGAAACCAGTGCTCGACTTGGAAAGATACACACGGCCCATGGTTGTATCGAGACACCGGCCTTTATCCCAGTGGGGACGCAGGCCACTGTCAAATCCTTGACGCCTGAAGAGCTTTGCGGACTCGGGGTGCAAATCGTACTCGCAAACACTTATCACCTCTACCTGCGCCCCGGACATGGTGTGATAGGCAAGCTTGGCGGGCTTCATCAGTTTATGCATTGGGATAGACCTATTTTGACAGACAGTGGCGGTTATCAGGTATTCAGCCTGTCAAAACTGAGGGAGATTTCCGACCGGGGGGTAACCTTCCAGTCCCATATTGATGGTTCAAGACACCTTTTGACACCGGAGAAGGTCATCGAAATTCAGGAGACCCTGGGCTCTGACATCATGATGTGCCTGGATGAGTGCACCCCCTATCCGGCCACCCGGACTGAGACCAGAAGATCTCTGGAGCTGAGCATTGACTGGGCAAGACGCTGCAAGGAGAGCCGCAGCACAGAAGGTTCCGCACTCTTTGGTATTGTTCAAGGGGGTATGTTTAAGGGCCTTCGTGCTTACGGTATTGAAGCCCTGACAGATATCGGTTTCGATGGATATGCACTGGGTGGCTTGAGTGTAGGGGAGCCAAAGGAGGCGATGCTGGATGTTGCAGCCTTCACCCTTCCCCTGCTTCCGGGCCCGCTCCCCCGGTATGCCATGGGCGTGGGAGCGCCGGAAGACCTGGTGGAGTTGGTCTCTCTTGGCACAGATATGTTCGACTGTGTGATGCCCACACGCAACGCCAGAAACGGCCAGCTTTTTGTCAACAGCGGCACTCTCAATATTTGCAACGCCCGGTACCGAGAGGACGAACTACCTGTTGAAGTCGGATGCGCTTGTTATACGTGCAGACATTATTCAAGGGCCTACTTGCGTCATCTTTTCATGGCAAAAGAGTTGCTTGCTTATCGCTTGAATACCATCCATAACATTTATTTTTTTGTGACGCTTATGAGAGAGATGCGAGAGGCGATCCGCCAGGGACGATTCGGCCTGTTCAAAAAGGATTTTTATTCACAAAGAACCAATCTTTCGATTGATGATTGATGATTGAAAAAAATCGACAATCGGATACCCGCATAGCGGTTGCAAAAACCGATGATTCCGTTTATGGTGCCCGCGAATCTGAATATCCAAAGGAGGAACAATGAAAGAATCGGTTCAAGCGGTCATTGACAAGATACGGCCCATGCTTCAA
Organism: Desulfobacterales bacterium; assembly: GCA_030668805.1. Taxonomy (GTDB): domain Bacteria; phylum Desulfobacterota; class Desulfobacteria; order Desulfobacterales. Next base: position 1,829 of record DAOVEU010000209.1, on the reverse strand, counting down.
GCAGACGGCGGCGATGTTGAACTTGTTGGCATTGAAGGGGGTGTGGTCAAGGTGCGTCTTCAGGGGGCGTGCAAGGGTTGTCCCATGTCTCAAATAACCTTAAAAAACGGTATTGAGAAGTTCATGAAGAAGGAAGTGCCTGAGGTGGATAGGGTAGAGTCGGTTGACTGAGTAAGGAATCCTGGATGATCCTATGACAATTGCTGAAAAGGTTCAAATGTTCCTTGAGCGTTCCTCGTGGATCCGGAAGATGTTTGAGCAAGGGGCTCAGCTCAAAGCAAGACATGGGGCTGAGAACGTCTTTGACTTCAGCCTTGGAAATCCAAACTTAGAGCCTCCTGCCCGCTTCAAGAAGGTTCTGGTCGATGTGGCAAAGGCCTCAGGCAGCGGACACCACAGCTACATGCCCAATACAGGATATGCCTCTGTGCGCCAGGCGGTAGCCGGGTTTCTATCAAAGGAGCAAGGTGTGACCGTCACGGCAGATGAGGTGATCATGACCTGTGGGGCTGCTGGTGCCCTGAACGTGATCTTGAGGGCTATCCTGGACCCTGGTGATGAGGTAATAACACCGGCCCCTTATTTTGTGGAATACGGGTTTTATGCGGACAATCACGGCGGGGTCCTTAAGACCGTGCCCACCAGGTCGGATTTTACCCTCGACCTTCAGTCCATCCAGGCCGCTATCACACCAAAAACCAAGGTTGTGCTGATCAATTCTCCTAACAATCCTTCCGGTCAGATTTACTCCAGGGAAAGCCTCTTGCAATTGGGGTCTCTTTTGAGGGAGGAAGGCCGCAGACTAAGCCGGACCCTTTATCTTGTCTCCGATGAGCCTTATCGAAAGATCACCTTTGACGGGGCTGAGGTGCCGAGTATATTCTCCTGCTATGCTGAAAGCATGATTGTTACATCCTATTCAAAAGACCTCTCCATTCCGGGTGAGCGGATCGGCTTTTTGGCCGTAAATCCTCAAACGAGTCATAAAGAGGATCTTTTGGCCGGCATGGCCCTTGCCAATCGCATCCTGGGATATGTGAATGCCCCTGCTTTGATGCAGCGAACCATTCAGTCTCTTCAGGGGATTTGTGTTGACCCGGCTATATACGAACAAAAGAGGAATCTCCTGTGCGATGGTCTCTCTGAGTGCGGATACGAATTTGTCAAACCAAGGGGGGCGTTTTACCTTTTTCCCAAGAGCCCTGTTCCAGATGATGTTGCCTTTGTGAAGGCGCTCCAGGAAGAACTGATCCTTACCGTACCGGGAAGCGGCTTCGGAGCCCCCGGTTATTTTCGCATTGCGTTTTGTGTAGATGACAACACCATAAGGCGGGCTCTTCCAGGTTTTGAACGGGTTCTGAAACGGTTTTGATCATGTAGACCAGATGACCTTTACTGTGAAGACTATGACGGCACATATTTTGCATTCCATTTGTCCAAATCGTCAGGCGCTACCTTATTCCACCATTCCATTATTCCAATTGCGGAGCGAAGCGGAGCTAAGTTCAGAAACCCCCTGTGGACAACAGACACATTCAGTTTTCTTATGATGTTTCCTCACATGAGATTTGCTTCAAAGTGTACCCGAGTTATTCATGTCTTCCTTTCCCAGTGTTTACTACTCCTTACCCTGTTCGCCTACGTCTACGCCAGCAGCGTCTCCGATCGCCATAAGCCTGGCGTGGATCTCATTCTCGACAGTCTCATCATCCTCGGTTCGGATGATGGTCCGGCCTATGCCATTGTCGTGGAAAAACATACCCAAACTGCAAGCCTTTACGAATACAAAAACACCTTTTGTCTGAAGCACAAATTTCCGTGCTCCACGG
>DAOVEU010000260.1:0-3942 GCA_030668805.1 Desulfobacterales bacterium | reverse complement strand
TATGAAAATTGGCTATCCGTTCCAAATGGTATAGAGACGCTGAACGGTGATAACCCAGGTCAGGAGGTAATCACATGGAGATCTATCTGATGCAACACGGTCCGGCTATGCCCAAGGATCAAGACCCGGAGGAGGGTCTCGACCCTGAAGGCAAAGATAGGATTCATGCCAGTGGTCAGGCCCTTAAAAAGATGGGCGTTGTCTTAGACGCCATTTTGTCCAGCCCCAAGAAACGATCCAAGGAGACGGCCGCCATTGTGGCTGAAGAAGTGGGGTTTCCATTAGAAAAGGTTATCGAGACAAAAAAGGTTAAGGCCATGGCTCCACCCGACGAAACGCTTGAAGCCTTATCCGAACTTTCAGGGGCCGAGCGTGTACTGGTTGCCGGGCATCTGCCGTCTGTGGCTGAAGTAGCCTCTTTTCTGCTCACAGAGGGCTCCAGAGCAGCCGTGCAGTTTGAAATGGGCGGTTGCTGTCGCATTGATGTGGACGACCTGCCCACACACTCGGGCCGCCTGCGGTGGTACTTAACGCCGGACCAATTAAAGCTGATCGCTTCTTAGTGATCCCAGCGCACCTCTTGCCTTTCCCTGGCCCAGACTGGGATTATAGGGTTAGTAGATTAATTTAAGCACGTCGCGCCAGGGCGGGCCTGCTTTGCGCGCTTGATAGCTTGTAATAAAGGCAAAGCGCCCCAGACCCTGGATTACTGGCCTGGTAGTTCATGACAGGGCGTCGCGCCAGGGCGGGCCCGGAGCGCTGGGAGACTCAGCGATTTTCGATTGCGGAAGTGAAATCCGCAATCCGCAATCCGCAATCCGCAATCCGAAATACTATAGATGCCCTTCTCAATAATTGCAAAACATAGGCTTGCCTACGGACTGAAGCATGGTGGGCCCGAAAGTTTTGTCTTTATCCACGGCCTGGGAGCCTCAAAGAACTCCTTTGACCGCTGCTTTGGCATGGAGGCTTTCAGGGATTATACCCTGGCTGCCCTGGACCTTCCGGGTTGTGGGGAGAGCAGCCGACAGGATGACTTTTCATACACCATGAAGGATCAGGCAGACCTTGTCCTGAGATGGATCGGAGGCCTTGAGCTTGCCGGCATAATCCTTGTGGGACACAGCATGGGAGGGGTTATCTCCCTTTATCTAACCGAGGCCCTGGGCACACAGGTCAAGGCGTTTTTCAATCTCGAAGGAAACCTCAGCCGCGAGGATTGCATCTTTAGCGGCAAGGTCGCCTCCGGCAGTAGGGAAGACTTCGAAAGCAAAGGCTTTGAGAAATTCAGAAGCACACTGAGCGAGGCCATACAAAAAAATCCTTCCCCGGGTCTTAAGAATTATTATCAGAACATCTCAAGGGCCTATCCCCGGGCCTTCTACCTGAGTTCAGCATCCCTGGTCAAAGAGAGTTGCCAGGGTAACCTCAACCAAAGATTTTCGGCCTTGCCTGTGAAGAAGTGGTACGTGTTTGGCGAAAACTCCGTGAATCGGTCCGCCAGGAGCTTCCTGGATGCAAACAAGATCCCGTACTTTATTGTGCCTGAAAGCGGTCATTTCATGATGGATGACCAACCAGACAGCTTTTACAGGATGCTCTTTGAGGCCCTGGGACATATAGAATGAAGGTATCTGATCACCGGGTTGAGGATCTCTCGCCCGCTCCCTTTGGTCGCTTGAGCCCGCAGAGATCACAGAGAAGATCTTTTTGGCCTGATTTCTGAGAGGGAAAAATCAGGCCAAGAGCTCAGTCCGCCGCCGGCGGACGTTATTGATCCTGCAGTTGCCGTCTTTGAGCAAAGGTTTATTGAAATCAACCAGCAAGACAGTTTGTTGACAATGATGATTTCCCGTGTGAGCGGGATGGCAGTTTGAGCAGATTTCCCCTCCCTCCGGGGCGTAGGCCCCACGGGCCGGAGACTCAGGAAATCTGCTCAAAAACTCAGTGCCCCTGTGGGCTCTGTGAGAGACAAAAAGAGCCAAGTAATCGCTCACAAATGAAAGAGGCTCTGTTGTGAAAAGATCCATCAAGAAAGGCTTTGGCTTTGGACTGACCTCCGGCGTGATTACCACACTGGGTATGATGGTGGGGTTGAACGCCAGTACTCACTCAAAGCTTGCAGTCATTGGAGGGATCATTGCCATTGCCATTGCCGATGCCTTTTCAGATGCCGTGGGCATCCATATCTCAGAGGAATTGGAAAACAAGCATACTCCAAGAGAAATCTGGGAGGCCACATTTTCAACGTTCCTTTTCAAGTTTCTCTTTGCACTGAGCTTTGTTGTGCCTGTCCTGGCGTTTAAGCTTTATGTCGCCATTGGTGTGAGTGTGATATGGGGTCTCGGCCTGATCACCATGTTCAGTTATCACATGGCCAGAGAGCAAGGCGTGAAACCTTATAAGGTGGTGCTGGAGCATGTGGGCATTGTGGTGCTGGTGATCATCATCACCCACTACGTGGGAAAATGGGTGGGAATCCTTTGTTGTTGAGAGGGATCTCGAAGGGAAAAATTCCCCCTCGCCCCCCTTTAGTACCTGCCCGCCATTGCCAGATATGATAGCATGTAAGCTGCATGCTGTACGTGGCGTTGGCAGGCGGGAAGTGGGGATAGGGGGGATTTTGACGGATCGTCAGGTCTGATGGCGGGCCTATCAAAGATGGGCCTGGGAATTTTGGCGTCAGGAACGACTACCCCGGCATTCGCCTTCTGCTCCCAATCGGTCACGTCCTTTTCCTGCAAGAAAAGCGCGGCGTTCCCGTGACAATTGTTGCAGGTCTTGTTCTGCGGGGTTATCCGTTGAATGTTGTGAGGTGTATCCAATTTCCAGGTGGGAAGCTTGTCAAAATCCTTCAGCCCGTTTGTTACATAAAAGTCAAACAGTTTTGGATTTGCTGGCAGGTGCCGCAAGACGACATAGTTATGCGGCCTGTCCTTTGTTTTGCTGGGATTGAGACCTACTTTGAAGAGCATCTCTGTTTTACCGGACCTGAAATATGTAAGACCATTCTTGTCGGTTCCCACATGGCAATTGAAGCAGTTCTTGTAACCCACAGCATGGCAGACCTGGCAGGCAACCTTGTCCCTGTGAATCGTGTGTGAGTCGGTTTTGGGCTTTTCAGATACAACATCCGGGTGGCACTGGTCGCACCTCGGCCTCTCGGGAAGATCAAATCGGGTGGCCACGCCAGTAGCATCAGAATGTATCTCTTTCCCCGTGTGGCAGTCCATGCACTCCATTGCCTCCTTCTCGTAGTGAACATCCGGTGGATAGTCATCATTTGCTCCGGTCAATTCAGCGTACACCCGACCACCATGACAGCTTGCGCAGGTGGTATCCATGGACGGCCTTTTTTGAAAAAGATGGCCGGCCAGAAAGCCTCCCCCCACGTAATTGGATCGGCTGACGTGGCACTGGCCACAGCTCGCATGACAGGCATTGCAGTGTTTTTCCCTGCCCTGACAGACCTTCTCAAGGATTCCTTCGTCCTTTTTGTTGGCCCGGGCTTTGACAACCTTTTCAAAGGGGGCTAAGGTATAATGCAGGCTGTTCTTGGCTGTTGAAGCGATATTTTCGTGGCATTCCCCGCAGGCCTTGTCGGCGTCAGGGAAGGTAGGGTCTTTCACAATACCCTGATGGGCAGTCTGCCGGTTCGGGTCTTTTGGATTGCCCCCGTGACACGTCTCGCATGCTATTTCCCCGTGGCCGGTTTTTATGAAGGAGGGATTGACATAAATCTTTTCGTACGGCTCCAACGGAGCCATCGGTCCTGCTCAGCCTTCACCAGCCGCCTCCGCAGATCTGCGGGACTCCGGCCTGATCTGTTCAATCTCCGAACTCAGGCGGATTATTCTGTTCAGGTCGGTATGGCAGGCGATACATTTACTCTTGGGTTTGGCAGGTTCGGCCTTTGCATACGCGGCGGCGGGACCAAGGAAG
>DAOVEU010000325.1:0-3340 GCA_030668805.1 Desulfobacterales bacterium | reverse complement strand
CGAGTTTGCCTTTGGGATCATAGAAATACGTGAGCTGTTTGCCAACCTGTTCGGCAGGTAGCCCGGGGCTCGGTTCAGCCTGCTGGATCATGGGCTTTTTCTCAGGCAGTGGTGGTTCTGCCTTGACCGCCGCCTCCTTCGGTTTCATGGCTTGAGAGGTCGGCTTCTCAGGCGTGGCGACCTTTTTTCGAACCGGTGCCGGTTGCGGGGGGGGCTCCGATTCTGTACTATTTCCGCACCCTGCTGCAGCGAGCACAATCAGAATCAACCCGAAGAGCAAATTGCGAGCGCTGGCTGCCATTGTCATATCAGCCCCTTTTTTTCCTCTTGCGAACTTAGTTCGCTTCGCTCACCATTGGAATAATGGAATAATGGAATAATGGAATAATGGGTTCTGGGAAAATGGGACAGTGGTTTATTGGCAAAATCTCTCTTGACCTGGGAGTTAAAAAATGTGTAACTTCCTTTAAAAACCAACATTCCATTATTCCACCATTCCATTATTCCATACACGAGGCAAAAATCCAGGCCCCGAAAACCTCTTATATTTGCAATAAGTTGTAGAAATTCCGAGACGTTATTTACTCTTTGATGCTTGTTCGACAAATTGAAACGTGGTCGCCACACACGATGCCTCCAGGTGTTTTTCGGCCTTTTTAGAATCCTTTGAACCCTTGATCTTGATGTTGGAAATATTGACGATTCTGGAAAGTCTCGCCACCTGGTCAAAAAACATCGCCAGGTTGTGATATCCGCCCCTTACCTGTATCTTTACAGGAATTTCAGCATAAAAGCCTTTTAAAACCCTGTTCTCCGGCTTGAACAACAGGAACTCGAGACCTGCACGTATACCCGATTTTGATATGTTCTCAAGGAGGCTCGGTATCTCCTTCTTGTCCGGCAAAACCTGAAGGGCAAGCCTGAAATTTGCCTGAGCCTCTTTGAACTGTTTCTCGTATTTGTCAAGATCTTTTGCGGCTGCCTTTGCTTTTGTTAGCTTGACCTGAAGGCCATCATAGTCTTTCTTTAACTCATCGATTCTGCTGGCTTTCGGCATATAGAAAAAATAAAAGAATGCACCCCCAAGCAGCAGGAACGTGCCTGCGCAGATCGCTATCCTGTGCACCCGGCTCAGTGCCGCAATCTTTTCAAAGGGGAGACTTGGTAGTGAAAGTTTTGCCATCTTGTCTTAGGATGTTTTTTGGTAACCGTTCACGGGTTCAGAGGTTGTAACCCTGAACGCTGAACTTTGAACCTGTGAACGCCTATGTTTCTGGTTCTTTTTTAGGCCCTCTGCTTGATAGCTGACAGGTCATCGTAAATTGCTTGAACTTCTTGTCCTTCTGCAGCTTGATTTGCTTGGAGGATATGAGGTCCACCACCTTGAAGTAAGGCGAGTTCTCAAGGCGGGTCATGAAATCGGCAATGGTCTTGTTATCCATGGCTACGCCTGCAAGATTCATCTTCCCACCGGCTTCAGTCAGGCTCGTGAGCCACATCCTTTCTGCCACCACCAGGCTGGTAAGGGCATCCATGATCTGCACCGGTCCGGTACGGTTTTCTTCCAGCTTAGCAATAATATCGGTCTTTTCGCGTAGCTTCTGAAGCTCACTTTTTATTTTCTTAACACGATTTGCAGCCGTTTGATATCCCTTCAGGTCTCTTTGGGCCGCTTCGATCTTGGCAGTCAGGTCGGATATTGTGCCCGTCATGAAAACCGCAAGATACGCCATGGCGCTGACGGTAAAAACAATACACAGGGCAAAGACCGACACCTGCCGTCGAATATTTTCCCTTTTTCGTGCGGCTCGAACCGGCAATAGATTGACCCGGATCATTTGTCGTCCACCCTCCTTGATGCCAGGCCCATGCAGATCACAGCTTGAGGAGCAATCTTCTGAAGATAGTCCATGTCGTTCTGTTTTTCGTTAATATTCATGCTGGTGAAGGGATTACACATCTGTACATCGATGGAAGTCTCGCTTGAAAGAAGCTCGGAAAATCCCGCCGTCTGTGCGGCACCACCGCTCAGGATGATCCGCTTGATTTCCTCATCAGCATATGTAGAATAGTAAAAATCCATGGCCCGCCTGATCTCATTACACCAGCCGGAGGTGAAGGAATCAATAATCTCCCGAACCTCTTCCTCAGGCACGTTGTCCTTTGTCTCGCCTATCTTGATAGCCTCGGCCTCCTCAAATGAACAATCAAACCGGGAGGCAATCTCTTGGACAATCTGCTCTCCCCCAACTGTCGCCTCTCGAGTGAAAGCAGACATATAGTCTTTTATGATGTTGATATTCATCTTGTTGGCCCCGATATCGATCAGGGCAATGCTTCCTTCTTCATTCGAGTAGTTATCTTCAAACACCCTTTCCAGAGCAAACACATCAATGTCGATCACACAGGGAGTCAGGTTTGCCATTTCCAGGACGTCTACATACTCATCAATGATCTCCTTCTTGGCTGCGACCAGCATTACATTCATTTGATTCGGATTTGATTCATGTTCTCCAATAACGTGAAAATCGATGTTAACATCCTGCACATCGAATGGGATATACTGTTCGGCCTCATACTCAATACTGTCCTGCAGCTCCTCCTCTGTCATTTTTCCTACAGTGATCCTCTTGATGATGATCGAATAACCGGCAACAGAGGTGGCCACATTACGTTCCTTGACCTTTAGGTCTTTTACAAGACCCTTGATGGTATCGGCTACCACCTCGGGCTCTTTGATACGACCTTCCTCTATAAGACCATGAGGTAGGTCAGCCATGCCAAACTTTTGTAAGATACAACCTTTTTTTGTCTGCACGACCTCACACAGCTTAATCGTTCGTGAGCCAATGTCCAGGCCTATGAGGTGGTCCTTTTTGCCAAAAATCATGGCACTTCCTCAGCTAGTGAATACCTTATCTTTGTCCGAAAGTTTGTAACCAAGGGCCAAAAGGATCTTCCGCTTGGTCTCCATACGGCAATCCATGCCCTTTTCTATCCTGTCAATGGTGATAGGGGACACACCGGCTTTTCTTGCCAGTTCGGCCTTGCTCATCAAGAACGATTCGCGTATCTGTTTCAATGTATTCTTCCCCATCTGACATTGTCTCCTGGTAACCGGGTAGATGGTAAACCATCATACACAGCCCTTAAGATGATGTTTTCCCCTGCAATCTGTGTGCCATATAGAATTTTGGAGGATCACTAATTTTAACGTCTCGGAAATTCTACAGCTTGTTGCAATTACAGCACTTTCGGGCGGGGATAAACCCCGCCCCTACGTAGGGTCGGGCTTTACGCCCGACCTTGGCTGCCATCCCAAGAAAGGAATGATGGAATA
>DAOVEU010000144.1:0-5726 GCA_030668805.1 Desulfobacterales bacterium | reverse complement strand
GGTTAAGAGGAATGAAAACAATTAGAAAATGATTTTTTCCGGCTTCTCATCCCCATCATTCCATCATTCCACTATTCCATCATTCCATATTCATGGCACAGAAAACTGGCGCTGAAAGATACATGATTACAACTAGTTGTAGAAATTCCGAGACGTTAGATTACTGGTTTTCCAAAGAGCAGGGCCTTTGCCTCTACCCAAACCCTTAACCTAGAAATGCTTGTTCGCTTCAGGCCGTCTATCGTTAGTCTGTAACCACTTTAAACGCTCTACAAGTCTCGTTCGTCAGACTCCGAGGCCTTCATAAGCATCCGTTTTGCCATCAACCACTTCATCACATCAGATTCCAGATACAGCCTGATGGCGTTCCAGCCCTGGGTTTAGCTCCGCAAATCATGTCTCTACACTCTTCTTAGCCAGGCATTTTCTTAGGCTGAAGGTTATATAGAAAGGTTGCATAGGAGTGGTTAGGCGACTTGAAACTTTTCGGGCTTGTTAAAAGAAGGGTGAGATGTTAGAAGTTCAGCTCTGAAGTGACTAAAGTGAGCTAAAGTGTCTAAAGTGAGATAGAATCGTGATCGTTGAGCGGATGTTTACTCGGCGTTCCTGGGGATTCAGGAGTCAGAATCGTCAAGCAGCTTGTTCGCCTCCGCAAGAACATGGTGAAGGGTTATGCAATAAACGAAGTCTATTCTTCGTAATAATTTCCTTCAGTCGTCAATTTTAGCTCACTTTAGCTCACTTTAGCTCACCCTGGCCCAGACCCTGGCCCAGACCGGGATTTATCAGCTTATAGTCCATAGGAAGCATGTCGCGCCAGGGCGGGCAGGGCGGGCTTTAGGCACTTGCACCAACAGTCCAATGGGCACTAGACAGCTAGGAACTTAGCTACGCTACGCAATTGGAATAATGGAATACTGGAATGATGGAATATTGGGTTTAAGAGGATTCCCGCATGCCATCGCCACGCACGGCACGCAGTTTACATGCTAGCATCTCTGGCAATGGCGGGCAGGTTGGTCTTTTTATCTTCTACACTATTCCACTATTCCATTATTCCATCATTCCTATCCTGGGGTTGCAGCCAAGCTAATAAAGTGCCGTAATGTCAACAAGTTGTAGAACTTCCGAGACGTCAATCATGCCCAATGCCAAATTCTATATGGGAATCGATCTCGGCTCCGTCAGTCTGAACATAGTCGTTATCGATGAGGCGAGAGACATTAAGGCCGCCATATACCGGCGCATTGATGGCCGCCCTTTGATTATCCTTCGCAACTGCCTTGAGGAGCTGGGCAAAGACTTTAAAACCTTTGATGGGATAATCGCTACTGGGAGCGGTCGCAAGTTGGTGGGCAATATCCTCGGAGTACCTGATGTGAATGAGATTGTCACTCAGGCCAGGGCCACCTGTTATTTTTACCCTATTGTACGGACCATCATCGAAATCGGCGGACAGGACTCTAAACTGATCTTTCTGGATCGGGACGCGCAGAGCAAGGAGCCTATTATCATAGATCATGTTCTAAATGAAGTCTGCGCTGCCGGCACAGGATCATTCCTTGACCTCCAGGCCCATCGACTCGGCATAAGCATTGAGGATTTCGGGGCCCTGGCCCTCTGCTCAAATCATCCGGCCAAAATCTCCGGCCGATGCAGTGTTTTTGCCAAGAGTGATATGGTCCACCTGCAGCAGGAGGGAACCCCCAAGGCAGATATCGTTGCAGGGCTGTGCTATGCGCTCACCCGAAATTTTATAACGAACCTTGGCAAGGGGAAGTCCTTTCCCGGGCCGATTGTCTTCCAGGGCGGGGTGGCCGCCAACCCGGGTGTGGTCAGGGCATTTGAAGACCTCTTAGACGTAGCCCCGGGGGCTCTGATCATTCCAGAGCATTTTCTTATCATGGGTGCTCTGGGTTCGGCCCTGATGGTCAGCACTGAGAGTTTTGACCAGACCATGCCCGTAGACCGCCTGATTCAAAGTGTCCGGGCGGCCCTGGAGAGAGCGCAAGATCGTCCACGGGCGGCTCATCTGAAACCCTTGATTCCAGCAAAGGCTGATCAGGAGACCGTGGATCATTATTATGGGATCGAGCCCGCAGATTGCCTCGATGTGTTCATAGGTGTGGATGTGGGTGCAGTCAGCACGAACATCGTGCTGACTGACAGCAAGGGGCGCCTTGTGGCCAAGCAGTACTGGTACACCCGTGGAGAACCGGTTGAGACCGTGCGAGCCGGGCTTGAAGAGATGGCCCGGAGGGTGGGTTCTGGGGTGCGTGTTTGCGGCGTGGGTGTGACCGGAAGCGGGCGTTATTTTGTTGGTGATTTTGTGGGGGCAGACGTGGTGATCAATGAGATCTCGGCCCAAGCACGTGCAGCCCTCTATCTGGACCCGGAAATAGATACGGTTATTGAGATCGGGGGCCAGGACTCCAAGTACATCAGGTGTGAGCAGGGGCGCGTCGTCGATTTTGAGATGAATAAGGTTTGTGCGGCAGGGACCGGAGCCTTTCTTGAAGAGCAGGCCGCTCGTCTGAGGGTGCCCATCCGGGGGGCCTTCAGTGATCTTGCCTTTGATTCGAGGACACCAGCCGATCTTGGCGCTCGCTGTACGGTATTCATGGAATCGGACCTCATCCATTACCAACAGGCGGGCTATAGCCTGAGCGACCTGACGGCAGGACTCTCCTATGCCATTGCCCACAACTATCTGGAGAAGGTGGTTGGCACCAAGAAGATTGGCAGGCGCATTGTATTCCAGGGGGGTGTGGCTGCCAATCAGAGTGTCACGGCTGCTTTTGAAAACATCCTGGGCAAGCCCTTGACTACCTCTGAGCATCACAATGTCACCGGCGCTCTGGGCGCGGCACTGGCGGCCAGGGACCGTGCACCGGCCTCCACCCGTTTTGCTGGTTTTTGCTTGAAAGATCGGCCGTACGAGGTGAAGTCCTTTGAATGCCAAAAATGTCCGAATCTTTGCCGGGTCCATCAAATCTATATTGAGGGCAGGCTTCGTTCCTATTATGGCAGCCTGTGCGGCCGGTATGAAAAAGTGTCTGATCGCGCCCTTTACAGTCACCTGCCTGATCTGTTCAGGGAACGCGATATTCGCCTCATGGAAGGCTTTGATGAGGAGACTGAAGCCGGGAAAGGTTCAGGGCCGGTCATTGGTATCCCCAGGACCTTGACGTTCTATGATTATTTTCCTTTCTGGCACGCCTTTTTCAGGACCCTGGGTCATCCCGTGGTTCTTTCAGACAGGACGAACAAGAGATTAGTTCAGGCAGGATTTTCCTATGTTCCATCGGAGACCTGCTATCCTGTGAAGACCGTTTATGGCCACATACATGATCTCATATCCAAAGGTGCGGAGAGAGTGTTGCTGGCGTGCGAAGTGGACCACGGGCAAACCAGTAACCAGGGGCTCCGGAGTTTCAATTGTCCGTATATCCAGTCCATACCGTATATGGTACGGGCGGCTATGAGTTCTAGCGTGAGACTACTTGCACCTGTTTTGCACCGGAATCATTCTAAACAAGAGACTAATCGTGCACTCACAGCCCTGGGCAGGTCCCTCGGGCACGGTTCAAAAAGGATTAAGGAGGCCGCGGCCGCGGCCCATGAGGCCCAGCATCGCTTTGACCAGTGGCGTCGAATGCGCGGTAAGGAGATTCTTGCCTCCTTGGAGGCTGATGGGCAGGCCCTGGTCCTGCTGGGCAAGTGTCACAATATCTTTGACGAGGGCTTGAACCTGCATCTTGCCAGGAAGTTGAGGCGCACCGGGCATCTGACCATACCCTACGACATGCTTCCCCTTGATGACGTGGTACTTCCTGCCCACTATGACAATGTGGTCTGGAAGAATACCCGTGATCTTATGAAGGCCCTCGTACTGATGTGGAAGGATGAACGCCTCTTTCCGGTGCTCCTTACGAACTTTGGGTGCGGGCCGGATTCTTTTTTCATGAAATACATGGAAGTGGAGATTCCGGATAAACCCCACCTGATCCTGGAAGTGGATGAGCACACAGGTGACGCAGGCATGGTCACACGCATTGAGGCATTTTTGGACACCCTGAGTGTACCACCCAGGCAGCCAAAGCCATCACCCTGCCCGCTCAATCTGGTGATCAAGGGAAAGCCAAGGCATCTGGACCCTTTGGACCCGAACCCGGCTTTGATGCGACGTCTGGAAGATCGGGTTATCTATTTTCCGTTCGTATCGCTTGCCTTTTCTGCTGTAGTCCGGGCCGCCATGGAGGCCATCGGCCTTGAGGCCAGAGTACTCCCCAAGCCGGATGATGAGACCGAGTACCTTGGCCGGCAGGTCACCTCCGGCAGGGAGTGTCATCCTTTCATGGTCACCTGTGGGGAATTTGTCAAGATGACCCGCCAGCCGGGGTTTGATCCGGATCGTACTGCAGTATTGATGCAGAGCTACGATGGGGCCTGCAGATTTTCTCAATATTGTATAGGACATGCCGATCTTTTCAGGCGTATGGGGCTGTCTCAGATTCCGGTCATTGCCCCCCTTACCTCTACCCGTTTCGACGAGTTCTCAGGCCTCTTCGGCCTGCGCTTCATCCAGGCCCTGTGGCAAGGGTGGGTGGCCACTGAAGTTTTGGAACGACTCCGGCTTCATGTTCGTCCGTACGAGAGAGATCCAGGAGAGACTGATCAAGTCTATGAAGCTGGTATCCGGGATATCGCCAGGGCCGTTGCACAGCCTGACGGGAGGCGATGGGGGCACAGCCCGGTGCTTGTTGCCCTGAAGCGGGCATTGAAGGCTTTGGAGGGTGTTCCTGTGGACCGATCTCAGGAGCGTCCCACCATAGGCATCGTGGGGGAATTCTACACGGTTTTAAACACCTGGGCCAATCAAGACCTTATCCGTACCCTTGAAAGACTGGGGGCTGAGGTGAAAATCCACGGGCTTACAGTTGTCAATTGCTATTCGCTCTTTTCCGACCACTACTATGTGAGGAATCGCCTCAGAGAGAAAAAGCTGACCTCTGCCCTCTACTACCTGATACGCAACCAGTGGGTAAAGTTCTGGACAAACCGCATGGAAGGGTGTTTGAGTCAGGAGCTTCGGCCCTTTGGCATCCTTGATGTTCCCACCATACTTAAGGAGTGCGAATCCTTCATCTATTATGACATCGATCCTATCCTGGCAACCTTAACTACCCGGGTTCGCCGCTTTGCTGCCCAAGGCATATGCGGCATCTGCAACCTGTATGTACTCAACTGCATGCTAGGCAATATCACCGTCCCTATCTTCAAAAATGCCTTGAAAGCTTATAAGGGTCTTCCTATGCTAGCGGCTGTATATGACGGCCAGAAGCAGACCAACATGCTTACCCGGATCGAAGCCTTCATGCATCAGGCCAGGCTTTACCAGGAACGAAGACAAAGTGAGCTAAAGTGCCTAAAGTGAGCTAAAGTGCCTAAAATTGACGATTGACGATTGACGATTGACGATTGATGATTGTATACAACAAATGTAACTACTCAGGTTGTCAGGTTCACAGTTCACGGTTGGCTACTTTACGCTTTTGTAACTGCTCGGGTTCACGGTTCACCGTTGACAGGTTAATCTCTGAACCGTGAACCTTGGAACTTTGAACCTGAGTAGTTACCTTTCCCCCTTGATTATTTGCCCTCTCTTCGATTAATATCGCCATCCATGAAATTAGATAAAAATCCCTTGTTTCGAAAGGTGGCCA
>DAOVEU010000233.1:0-4288 GCA_030668805.1 Desulfobacterales bacterium | reverse complement strand
TTTATAACACAATGCTCAGATTAGCCTCTTTCACCCATTGGGTGAAACATAACATTCGTCCCTTTTGATGCGTCATCCTTTTGCTAACAGCCAGTTAGGCCTGCCCTGGCGCGACATCCCAAGATGATTTTGGTGCCCATGTAGTCCCGGTCTGGGCCAGGGGCTCTTCAACCGGGAACCGTGAACGTTGAACCGCTCAACCCAGGATAAAGACTTTTAAATACCGCCATATTATGCAATATGTGGCAGCCAGTCGGCGCCCCCCGAGTTGCCATGCAGGGCTAAAGCCCCTCGCTACTTATCGTTGTGGAGCAAAAATAAAGATGAATGCCAAACCGAATAACGTATAATCAAACGTCTCGGAATTTCTACAACCTATTGAAATTATAGATATTTATTGGCGCTATTGCAAGTTCGATCAGGGAATAATGGAATGATGGAATATTGGAATGATGTAAAAGAAAAAAAGACCAACCTGCCCGCCATTGCCAGAGATGCTATCATATAGGTTGCGTGCCGTACGTGGCGATGGCAGGCGGGAATCCTCTTAAACCCAACATGAGCGCAAGCTTCACTACGTGTCCACCATTCCAATATTCCAGTATTCCAATTGTGAGCGAAGCGAACTAACTTGTAACGCATAACGATGATGGAGGAGTGAAGTGAAATCTGATCGAGAAATCACCGGGAAGATTGAGAGCGTGGACCAGAAAGACAGACTCGACCAACTTTGTATCAACACTATCCGCATGCTTGCTGTAGATGCTGTGGAAAAAGCCCGTTCAGGGCATCCAGGCATGCCGATGGAGGCCGCAGACATCGGATACGTCCTGTGGACCCGGTTTTTGAAACACAACCCGGCCAATCCTAAATGGCCAAACCGCGACAGATTCGTCCTGTCGGCCGGTCATGGATCAATGCTCCTCTACGCCCTTCTTTATCTGGCGGGCTACGATGTCTCCCTTGAGGATATCCGCCAATTCCGCCAGTGGAACAGCATCACCCCGGGCCATCCCGAATACGGGCTCACCTCGGGTGTGGAGACCACGACCGGCCCTTTAGGCCAGGGCTTTTCTAACGCAGTAGGCATGGCCATGGCACAAGAATACCTTGCCCAGTACTTCAACCGGCCTGGATACCCACTTGTCGATTATTTTATCTATGCCCTGGTCAGCGACGGCGACATGATGGAGGGAGTTGCCTCGGAGTCAGCCTCCATTGCAGGCCATCTTGGCCTGGGACGCTTGATTTACATCTACCTGGACAACCGTATCACCATCGAGGGTAGCACAGACCTCACCTTCACAGAGGATGTAGGCAAGCGGTTTGAGGCCTACGGCTGGCATGTGCAAAAGGTGGACGGCTACGATCTCACTCAAATTGCCTCAGCCTTGAGCGCAGCACAGCAAGAAAGAGACAGACCCTCTTTGATTATTGCCCGCACCCATATCGGATACGGAAGCCCCCACAAACAGGACAATGCATCGGCCCACGGCGAGCCCCTCGGAGCCGAAGAAGCTAAGTTGGTCAGGGAGAGGCTCAACTGGCCTGAAACATTGTTTCATATCCCTGAAGAGGCCCTTGCGCAATTTCGAACCTGCCTGGACAAGGGCCGTGTGTGGGAGGCAGAATGGACACGTCTTTTTGACGCTTACACCGGAAAATATCCGGACCTGGCCAGACAGTGGAAAGAGCGCCATGAGGGGAAATGGCCCGAAGGCTGGGAAGAGGCCCTGTCCAACTTTGAGCCCGATCAGGGTCCCATAGCCACCCGGAGTGCTTCGGGCAAGGTCCTTGAGGGTGTGGCCCCGAGGCTATTCGCCCTGTTGGGCGGTTCTGCAGATCTTGGCCCCTCTACAAAGACCTACATTAAAGGTCTGGGGGTCATCAAGGTGGATCGGTGCGGGAGAAACATCCATTTTGGCATACGCGAGCATGCCATGGGAGGCATATTGAACGGCATGGCCCTGAGTCAGGCTCTGGTGCCTTACGGCGCCACGTTTCTGGTGTTTTCTGACTACATGCGGCCATCCATACGCCTGGCCGCCTTGATGAAGCTACAAGTTATCTATGTTTTCACCCATGACTCTGTGGCCGTAGGCGAAGACGGCCCCACCCACCAGCCAGTCGAACACATAGCCGCTCTGCGGGCCATACCCAATTTGGTGGTCCTGCGACCGGCAGATGCCAACGAGACGGTCTTTGCCTGGCAATCTGCCCTGAATCGCAACGAGGGCCCCACTGCTTTAATCCTTACCCGACAGAAGGTCCCTATCATCAACCAGAGCCGGTTTGCGTCACCTGCGGGTGTGTTGCGGGGGGGCTACATCCTGGCAGAGGCGCCACAGGGCACACCGGAAGTCCTGATCCTTGCTACCGGATCAGAGGTCCATCTGGCATTGGCTGCCTATGAAAAGCTAGTCCAGGAAGGGGTTGCGGTTCGGGTAGTCAGTATGCCGAGCTGGGAGGTTTTTGAGGCCCAGGAAGCTGCCTATCGAGAAAAGGTCCTGCCGGCCAAAGTAAAGGCGCGCCTTGCCATTGAGGCAGGCGTACCCATGGGCTGGGAACGCTATGTAGGGCTCGACGGCAGGGTGATCGGCATTGAGCGCTTTGGGGCTTCTGCACCCGGGGCTGTTCTTTTGGAAAAATTTGGCATTACTGCCGAGGCCGTTGTTGCCGCAGTAGGACAGATGCTCGGAAGGCGTTGAACACCACTGATGTTTTGGAATCATACACCAACCCTCCGTGCGCAACAGCCTGTCAAGTTAACGTCTAAGGTGTATCGGTTGCGCTGCTCGTGGGAGGGGCTTTCAGCCATAAGCGCTAAGTTATTTTTGCACCGGATGGACTGTGGAAGGTTTACTGAAAAAAATGAACATCGAACATCGAACGTCCAACATCGAACGTTGAATGGAAAAAAGGGAGACCCAGAGATGGTTAAAGCTACGTCTCGAAATTTCTACAACCTATGGAAATTCCAACGACTTTAGTCGAGTAGTCAAGTTGTCGAGTGGGAAAATAGTCAAGTGGTTAACGAATCGACTACTCAACTACTCGACCCCTGGCCCAGACCTGGTTTGCAGGGATTACAGCTTGATTCAGCCATGTCGCGCCAGGGCGGGCACTCGACCAATTGCGGAGCGAAGCGGAGCTAAGTTCGATTTTCGTTACGAGTATCAAAACGGGTGAAAAGAAACAGAAATAGCCGTTGAATGTTCGGTATTGGATATTCGTTTTTCATTCGACGTTGGACGTTCGATGTTGGACGTTCGATGTTCATCTTTCAAAACAATTCCGCACGGCATAAATGTAACCTGTGAATGTTTACAAAACAACTTAGCGCTTATGCCCCTCTGAAGGCGGCGGGTTTGGGCGGGGGTAAAAAGTGCAAAGCCACAAAATTTTTTCGTGGGTTCTCTTGACAGGGGGGACAAAATACAGTATAGATCCAACTTCTAAGAATTAGGGGCTGAAGCTCCTAGTCATTGGTCCAATAATTAGAACCCAAAAAGCCATGAAGGTTCAGGTCGCCAGAAGGTGCCAATCCTCGTGGCTTTTTTTTGGGGAAAAAACTTTTCTAGGAGAAGGAGGTCATTATGAAAAAGGGTACTTTCTTGGTTCTCTTCCTGGTACTAACTCTTGTGACGGCAGGGCGGGCTTCGGCTCATTATGGGATGGTCATTCCCTCTGACCAGATGGTGATGCAAGGAGAAGATACGAATATCAAACTGCATCTTTTGTTCTGGCATCCCTTTGAGGGCCATGGAATGGAACTGGTAAAGCCTGCAAAGTTTGCTGTGGTGGTCAGTGGCAAGGAGACAAATCTGACAGGCTCTCTCAAACCCATCAGAACAAAAGGGCATCAGACATGGACTGCAAGCTACAAGATCAAGCGACCCGGTGTTTACGTGTTTTATATGGAGCCTCAACCTTACTGGGAACCCGCAGAGGACTGCTACATTATCCACTACACGAAAGTCGTGGTTACCGCATTTGGCGATGACGAGGGGTGGGACGAGGAGATTGGACTCAAGACCGAGATTGTTCCCCTGTCCAAACCTTATGGCCTCTACGCTGGTAACGTTTTCCAGGGAATCGTGAAGCTTGACGGCAAACCTGTACCGTATGCCGAGGTTGAGGTGGAGTATTATAACAAGGATGGCAGATACGCGGCCCCTACCGATTACATGGTGACTCAAACCATTAAGGCTGACAGCAACGGCGTTTTTACCTATGCCGCACCAAAGGCTGGCTGGTGGGGTTTTGCCGCCCTGAACACCTCGGACAC
>DAOVEU010000173.1:0-5192 GCA_030668805.1 Desulfobacterales bacterium | reverse complement strand
ACAGCGATTCAGGACATCGATGACCTGCCGCAAAATGCTATGAACTATGTGAGGCGAGTGGAAGAACTCGTGGAAACCCCTGTTCAGATCATCTCGGTCGGCCCTGGCCGCAGACAAACCATAGTGCTTCAAGATCCATTTGCCAGGCCGTAGGGCAGATTAGGTGCCCGTTAGCCCGTTTTGCCGGTTTTGCCGGTTTTGCCGGTTGAGCCCGTCAGCCCGTTTGGTGTTAGCTGAAAACTCAAGGCCCGCCCTGGTGCGCCGTTCCATATGAGCTGGCCGGCTAAAAAACCCGGTCTGGGCCAGGGCTGAAAGCTGAAAGGTTTTTGCTTTGAGCTTATTATCCGGCTCAACCGGGTGAAAACCACCTTGACGTTGCGTAAGAGGGCTGTTATAAATTACATATTACGCAGTTTTTGCTAAATCCGAAATCCGAAATCCGTACTGTTTTCAAGGCGTCAGCCGCAAATCTAAAATCCGAAATACTATACGTGTCGGGACGTGGCTCAGTCTGGTAGAGCACAGCGTTCGGGACGCTGGGGTCGCTGGTTCAAATCCAGTCGTCCCGACCATAATAAAATCGCGAAGCAATTTTATCACTTCATGGTCTTGCTGGCTGCATCATCTTTAGGTGTTGTGGTACACTTGCCATCAAAAGTCACTCCTACGTCAATAATTACTACAGGGGAACTCAGGTCACCAAACACCCGGGCCGGGGGATGTAACTCAATGCGGTCTGTGGCTCGGATATTGCCTCTTACATCCCCGCTCACGGTGGCTGTGTGGACCAAAATATCAGCATGAATGACCGCATTTTCCCCTATGATCACCGTTCCCTCCTTGCTTTCTATGGTCCCAGTAAGATGCCCATCCAGTCGCACAGTTCCCTCAAATACGAGCTTCCCTTCCAGGGTGGTTTGCGGCCCTAGAAACGTCTGTATCCCCTTTTCTGACTTTTTCACTTCAGGCCTCCATTCTTCGCTCTCAGCTTACCGATGCATTCCCTATCACCCTACCACAAAACCCCACCTTTTTCATCAAAAACAGGGCGTTAGAACTCACTTTATGACATCTGTCAAATTTTGTGCCCCACCCTATTTTTTCAGGTTTTCTAAAAACGCGAGCAAGAAACAGTCGCCTTTGCGATCTGCGTCTCGGTATCAGGTCGAGTAACTAACAAAATGTACCAATGTGGTGAATGATTTGAATGCGGAAACACTATACCGTCTCTTCTCGATAGCCAATAGCAGGAATCGTGCCGCAATACTGCAGACAAGAACTCAGCTCCGCTTCGCTCCGCAATTGGAATGCTGGAATAATGGAATGGTGGAATGATGGGTTAAGAGGAATGAAAACAATTTAAAAATGATTCTTTTTGGCTTTTTATCCCCAACATTCCATTATTCCATATTGATGGCACAGAAAAGCGTCACTGAAAGATAAATGATTACAACAAGTTGTAGAAATTCCGAGTAACTTCTCAATAACTTCGGGCTTACCCCCTCACCCCGCCCTCTCCCCCACGGGGGGAGAGGGTTTGGGTGAGGGGGATCAACAAATACCCGGGGGTTTTTGAGAAGTCACAATTCCGAGACGTCTGATTAGAGCTTCTTTGTTCAAAATGTCTGGGTATGGAAATGCGCGCAAATTTGATTCGCGGTATGGCAATGTGTCAAAGTGTTGACCCCTGGCAGTCCTGCTCTGAGCACTCAGACTTGCAATCATACCAAAAAGCTGTTAAGAAACTTTCGACTCAAGCCGCTCTGGGTGGCTTTTGTTATCCGGCTTGCCCGCAGACGGGCCAAGCTAAAAGATTCATAATTTCACCGGATTATAAACTTCGAGTTTGAAACCTGTTTGATTCCGGCTTGTCCGGGTTAGGAAACGGTTGATGAGAATTCTTATTACAGGTGGTGCAGGTTTTATTGGGTCGCATCTGGCCGAGGCACATCTTCAAAAAGGAGATGAGGTCTATGTTATCGATGACCTTTCAACAGGCTCCTTGGAAAACATCAAGGATTTCCAAGAAAACAAGGATTACAGGTCTCGTCTCTTTTTCAGCCATGATTCAATCCTGAATCACGAAAAAATGCTGGAGTTGGTGGGTATCTGCGACCGGGTCTATCATCTGGCAGCCGCAGTGGGTGTCCTTTATGTCCTCCAACATCCGTTTGAGTCGATCCGGACCAATATACAAGGGACGGAAAAGGTGCTGGAACTTTGCAGCAAATTCAAGAAAAGGGTCTTGATCACCTCCTCATCAGAGGTTTACGGAAAACACCTCCACGCCCCGCTGGTGGAAACCGATAATATCATCTATGGACCTTCCAGCAAATTCCGCTGGAGCTACGCAGCCTCCAAGCTCATGGACGAGTTCATGGCACTTGCCTACCATCGCACCAACGGCCTGGAGGTGATCATAGCACGCCTTTTCAACACGGTGGGGCCAAGGCAAACGGGTGCCTATGGTATGGTGATTCCCAGGTTGGTTGGCCAAGCCCTGAAAGGTGAACCCCTTACGGTTTACGGGGACGGGAAGCAGACTCGTACGTTCACCTACGTCAAGGATGTGGTAGACGCCCTAATGGGTCTCATGGCCAGCCCCAAAGCGACCGCAGAGGTATTCAACGTGGGCGGAACAGAAGAGATCAGCATCGAGGCCCTGGCAAAAAAGATCATTGCCATGACCGGTAGCGACTCCAATATTGTTTACATACCCTACGAGGTCGCTTTTGAAAAGGATTTTGAGGATATGCAAAGAAGGGTACCAGGCATCCAAAAAATTAAGGACCATATAGGGTTCGAACCAAAGACCGATCTGGATGGAATTCTGAAAAGCGTAATATAACGTCTCGGAAATTCTACAACCCGTTGAAATTATAGCCCTTTATTAGCTTGGCTGCAATCCGAAGAAAGGAATGTTGGAATGTTGGAATGTTGGAATGTTGTAAAAGATAAAAAGACCAAAATCCCCTGCCCGCTCGTGCCTCGCAGTGGCAGGCGGGTCTTAAACCCAATATTCCATCATTCCATTATTCCAATTGTGAGCAAAGCGAATTAAGTTCGATGTATGGCAATTTCATTTACTTCATTCTAGTCCTTCTCATTTACACCACCTATTACCCTCCGGAAAACCCCTATCTTGGCCCCTTTGAGACCGTGGGTATCTTTTTGTTGGGTGTAGGCATGCTTGCAATAACCACAAGAGTTGCCTTTGACGCCCTTTCCAAAAAGACCGCGCTCAGAGGTACCTCTGGCCTCCACGGCGAGTTCGACCGGTTGTTCAAACGACAGGCCATACTGGCCATTGTCATCTTTGCTGTCAATATCTATGTTCTAAACCTGAAATTCTTCCTTATGACGATTCCTCCTTTTACAGGTTCTCCAACCCTGATGGCCCTCTTGTTTGTTGGCCTTTTCATAGGCTACCTTGCCATCATATGGGCAGGGGCCTATCAATCCTACAAGGTCCTGTTTCAGACCCAACTTTCCAGACGATCCTATGTACTTTCCAACATCTCGTTCAGCCTTCCTGTGATCTTACCGTGGCTTATGATCTCGGCAGGCGTGGACATAATCAATATCCTGCCGTTTTCCGCCCCCAAACGCCTGCTCGCCACACCAGAAGGACAAGTCGTTTTCTTTTCGTTTTTTCTGGCGGCCCTGGTTCTTATAGCCCCTTTCCTGATCAAATTTTTCTGGCAATGTCGCCCCTTGCCGCAGGGCCCGAAGCGTGTACGGATCGAGGCCATCTGCGAAAAGGCCAGGTTGAAGTACAATAATATTTTGAAGTGGCCGATCTTTGAAGGCAAACTACTGACCGCCGCGGTCATGGGATTGATCAAGAGGTTTCGTTACATCCTCGTAACAGAAAGCCTGCTTCAGATCTTGAATGATGATGAGATCGACGCTGTCATGGCCCACGAGATCGGCCACATTAAGAAAAAACACCTCGTCTTCTACCTCATATTCTTTCTGGGCTTCATCGTGCTCTCCTATGCTGCCTTTGATTTGATTGTCTATGCCATCTTGTACAGCAATCTGTCGTTTCCCATTGTACGCGATATCGGGTTCGAACAAGTCACTCTGACGTCGATCCTCTTAACCGTAGCCATGGCAGGCATACTCCTGATCTACTTCCGCTACGTTTTCGGATACTTTATGCGTAACTGCGAACGACAGGCCGATCTTTACGCCTTTGATCTCCTGGGAAGCAGCCGGTGGCTGGTTTCATCCCTGGAAAAAATCGCCGTTTACAGCGGCCAGAGCCACGACAGGCCAAGCTGGCATCATTTCAGTATCCGGCAGCGGATCGATTTTCTGAACAAGTGCGAAGCTAACAGGCGTATGATCGTGCAGCACGACCGAAAATTGCGCAGGAGCATCATGCTCTTCATAGGCGGCCTGTTGTGCACCGGATACATCGGCTATGCCATCAATTTCGGACAGATGGGCCAGACTTTAAGCAAACACTTTCTCCAAAAGGTCCTGATCAGAGAAATCAAGCAGAATCCAACAAATCCCGGACTGTACAGCATGCTGGGCTCTATTTACTACCAGAACAAGGAATACGTGCAGGCTGTCGAGGCTTATGAAAAATCGATTGAGCTTGCACCCCGCGATCCTGAAGCCTTGAATAACCTGGCATGGCTCTATGCTACCTGCGAACAGACTAAATGCCGGGAGCCTGTAAAGGCCCTTGTCTATGCACGACACGCTGCGGCCATGAAACCGGTGCCTCATATCCTCGACACCTTGGCCGAGAGCTACTATGTGAACGGATTGCATGAAAAAGCGATAATGACTATCAAACAGGCGCTGGCCATGCAGTTAGAAGATAGAACCTATTATGAGAACCAACTGAGGAAGTTTGAACAAGGAGCCGTTCATCAAGGAATAATAGGCAGGGAACCATAGTATTGCGGATTTCGGAATCCGTTAAACCCAACTAACCCGATAAACTCAATAAACCCCATGAACCTAACTGTGAAACCCACCAGGCGACGTTTGGACGTATTGCTGGTTGAAAGGGGACTTGCCCAAAGCCGTCCGCGTGCCCTGGGACTGATCCTTGCAGGTAAAGTCCGGGTCAATGGTGAAAGAATAACCAAGGCGGGCAGTCTGTTACCCGTCAATTGCGCTATTAAGATCGCTGGTAGGGATATCCCTTATGTAAGCCGCGGGGGTATAAA
>DAOVEU010000063.1:0-7931 GCA_030668805.1 Desulfobacterales bacterium | reverse complement strand
TGGTGTGTGGGGTTCTCGTTGGTATTGGTGCATCTTTTTCCGGTTTGGGGGGTGGTTTTCTGATGGTCCCCCTCTTGCTTTTTCTGGGGTATTCAGCACAGAAATCCGTGGGCACCTCTTTTCTTGCCATCGTGGTCATCTCCCTCTCTGCCCTTTTGGCTCATAATAAATTGGCTAATGTGGACTATAAGGTCGGGATTTTACTCGGTGTCGGGGGGATCATAGGTGCCCAGATTGGAGCACGCCTTGTAGAGCATGTCCCGACCGCCAATTTCAAGAAGATTTTCGCTGTGATCCTTCTCGCATTAGCGGTGTACATATTCTTCAAGAAATAAGTCAAATTACCACTGCCAGGCGGTGGCTTGTTTTATTGGTCCTGAAAGGTACCCTGGTTTAGGCGCCTACAGTCCGAAGAGATAAGGTTACAGATTCTGCAATCGACTTTGTTATGACTCATGACGGGTGCCATGGACAAACTTGTTTGTCCGTGCCCGTCTTCGACTCGATAATGGGACCTCGATGTATCAGAAAAACTTGAAAAATGGACATGACCGGAATCATTGAAGTACTAAACCGTTTTTCTTCTTTGTTACTTCATATCGACACCTTTCACACGGACAAACAAGTTTGTCCATGGCACCACAGGTATTCACAATAGGGTATTGTTAAACCAAATCGGAAACTCAATCATAATCCATGTTTTATCCTTAACCTTACTATTCCATAATTCCTATAATGGTAGAACCTTCTTATGATACCATTACCAGAGGTAGTGGTTTAAGCCAATTAATCAACTTAGGTGCTTCGCCCCACAGTCCGAAATCTAAAATCCAAAATACCACATGTCCATTCGTATGATTGCAATAGAACTGTACCGCCTTCAGCAGGAGGTGGAAAAGCTGGAAGCGCAGATTAAATCCGCTCCACCTCATGAGCGGGAGGCTATGAAGGATAGCTTGCGAAAACTTAAAGCCGAACGGGACCGCATGCGAAAGATCCTCGACGGCGAGAAAGTCCCCCCTCCTTTTCAGCAACCTTTATGAAAAGCAGATTCCTACAAATTCCTCCTTGCCCAACCTTTGCGCTATAGATCTTCATATATTTAGTGCTTGAACGAAAGCCCTTGATCGCGAGCTGTCATTGCGAGGAGTGAGGAACGAGCGACGTGGCAATCTCTTTATTTTCAGGAGATTGCTTCGGTCGTACCTCCCTCGCAATGACAGGAAAACTGCAATTCAGGGGGTTTTCGTTCAGGCACTAGTTAGGAAATTGTTTATGAAAGCAACTGAAGGACATATCGGCCGAGTTTTCATCATACGCCTTGAGGATGGGGATGTGGTTCCCGAATGCATTGAGCGTTTTGCGAAAGAGAACGGGGTGTCCGTGGGCCACGTTGTCCTGGTGGGTGGCATCGGAGGAGGTCAGGTTGTGGTAGGGCCACGACATTCCAACGAAAGCCCGCCGGATCCGATGCTCCTGCCTGTGGACGGTGCCCATGAGGTGGTCGGGGTTGGTGTCCTCGCTCCCGGGCAAGACGGCAAGCCGGTCCTGCACATCCACGCTGCTCTTGGACGGTCTGGGCAAACCTTAACCGGGTGCTTGAGGCCGGGCGTCACAACATGGCTGGTGGGCGAAGTTATCCTTTATGAAATCCTGGGTGCGAAGGCAGCTCGCGTCATGGACAAGGTAAGCGGTTTTGCACTCCTTGAGCCTGGGGCCAGTCCTGAAAGTCACTAGTGATTATTGAAGTGCCTTTCTTTTGCCACATATTGGACTGTAATTCTGTGTTTTGAGCCAGGAGCGACTTTTAGGGATGCGGGGTGGAGTGCCAGGTTAACAGTCATTGTCCCTGTTTTCTTTATGTTATCAACGGGAACCTTTTGCGTATAGATCGTTGAGATATTTTCAAGTTGTCGAGTCCCTCCTATCACCTCGATTTTCTCAGGATCAAGTTTTGCCCCCACAAGGATTAAATGCTCAGGTAGCCTTCCAACCCAGTCAACCTGGATAGGCAATTCCTTTTTTATCGGAATATCAAGGGTGACTTCGAGAACCGGCGGTTCAACCTTTTTTACAAATACCCCGGGCGGCAGAGCAATGTTTTCAGGTGTAATGTTAAAGGTATTGGGCCCAACCACTGCTTTACTCAGGTCTAACCTTACCCGAACTTGTTCAGGTCGCATCGATTTTATAAGAGTGCCTGATCCACTCAGATGAAGACGGACAGCATTGACAGACGTATCTAGAATTTCCATTCCAGGATCACGATTCATGTATTCTACAGGAATTTCGAATGTAGTCAGGGTCTCCAAACCTCTTGTGAAGCTAAACCATACACCAGTTATAAATACAATCGAACCCAGAGCCGCTATCCCAAGCCTAAATTTTTCTTTTCTCAGATGACCCCACTCGGCTGCGGTGACGCCGACATGTTCCTCCAGTATTTGTGCAAGCTCCTCCTTTCGGTTGATGATGCTCACATCAGAACCTTTAGCCACAACCACATTTCCTCTTTCCTCGGATACGGCTATAACCAAAGCATCTGTTGCTTCGGCCAATCCCGCTGCAGCCCTGTGACGTGTTCCGTAGTATGAAGGGAGGTCCTTTCGGTTTGATAGGGGAAGGATCACCCCAACCTCGATAACTTGATTACCCTGAATAATAGCTGCCCCGTCATGGACGGGGTTGTCATGCCAGAATATACTCATGATCATTTCTTTGGATACCAATCCACGCCATCGTATGCCACTTTGGACCACCTCTTCCAAATCCTCTTTCCCCGGGAAAACAATCAAGGCCCCGATGCGTCTTCGAGCCAGCTCATAAACACTTTCTACTATGATTTCTATAGGGCTACTGCCTGTTTTGTGGGGGAATCCCCAGAGAATTGCCCCCAAATTTTTTGCCTGAAGTACGGAACGGATTTCATTTCTGAAGACAACGATAATGATAAGAGCGGCAACCGCAATAATCCCCTGAATGGCCCAACTGGTCACAATTAATCCCAAGTAAGCAGCTATCCTATGAAAAAACCAAAGAAATGCCATCCCGACAAGCACCCGGAATACATTGGTTCCCCTGAAGAGGACATAAAGACGAAAGAGGATGTAGCTGCTCAATGTGATATCAACGATATCCTGCCATCGAATGGTCGACACAAAATGCAAGAGCGAATTCATAGCCAATCAATCCAGGAGCATTACGAGTTCGTTAGCCTCTGCGAAGCCGGAGGTTATTTTCCATAACAGATGATGGGATTCTCTCGCCCGCTCTCCCCCTTTGGGCGATCGCTAGAGCTCACAGAGATCGCAGAGATGATTCTTTTACTTGGCCTGATTTTTTGAGAGGAAAAATCAGGCCAAACAATCAGCCCCGCCATGGCGGGGGCACCTGAGCAGGTATTTTGGAGGAATATCATCTTCCATATCACCATCGACATTTCCAGCGTCAGCGGGATGGCACTTTGATCTGAATTCCCCTCTCAGGAATTCAGATCAAGAACTCTGTGCCTCTGTGTGCTCTGTGAGAGGCAGAAAAACCCTTTGATCAGTTATGCCATCAGACAGTTGCTAGAAAAATTAAGAAATAGGTAATGCACCCATCAATTCAATCCGTGATGCTAAACCGTATAATGTCAAGGATATTGCCTTCCTGGTCGATGACTTCCACGCGCCAGGGACCTTTATCAGCTTCTCGCAGCTGAATGGAGCTAAATGTGGACCAACAAGGCGGCTGAAGGGACAGCTTTATTCTGGTGCTGGGCTTATCCCTGTGAAACCACTTGTGGTAAATAAACGTTTTTTCAGGGACAGGATCAAAAGACGTAAAGCAGGAGACTTTTCCGATGGTCATGGAAAAAACAATGGCCTGGTTCTGGGGGATATACGCTTTTATTCTTTCACACATGGTCGCCTCAATTAGGGTCAGCTTTTCAGAAACGGGGGCAGACAAAGGATTTACGTTGTCTTGTGGGAGTGCCTGTGAAGAGAGGAAAAAATCAATACAAAGCAGCACAAAAAGGAATATGCATAATTTGCATCTCATTGCCATGAGCCTATTGGTTAATCGGCTTAAGCCACTATAATTATTGAAAGTGCCTAAAGTGCCTAAAGTGAGCTAAAGTGCCTAAAGTTAATGAATTGTGTCAATTTTATGATTTCATTTTCGTTAAATCATATCAAGAAAACGCTTCAAGGACTCTTGCCATGGCATCGGCTCGTAGCCGCTGCATAACGTGAAAAGAGTGGTGTCAAGCACCGAGTAAGCGGGCCGCCTGGCGGGCCGAATGAACTCTTGGCTGGTAGTTGGCTCGACCTCGTTGGGGAGCCCTTTCATTTTGAGTATCTCTTTTGCAAATTCAAACCAGCTAATGCCGCCACCTGTCAAATCTGTGAGGTGATATACTCCGAAATTGCCCGAAGAGATCAATTTGACCACGCCTTGGGCTAGATTCACAGTCCAGGTGGGGGATATCATCTGATCCTGTACGACCCTCAGGACCTCATTTTTCTTGGCCAGCCGCAGAATCGTATACACGAAATTGTTGGCACCTTTGCCATACAGGGAACTGGTGCGGATCAGATAGTATCGGTTCAGGATGGATTGAACAAAGACCTCGCCAGCCCGCTTTGATGCTCCGTAGACACTGATCGGATTCGGTTGATCATAGGGCTGGTAGGGTAGGGTGCTTTTGCCGTCAAAGACATAGTCCGTACTGAAATGACAAAGTGCACTTCCGACTTCCTGGCAGGCAAGGGCCAATTGCTGAACCCCGTATGCATTCACACGAAACGCTGCCTCGCGATTCGTCTCGGCCTGATCAACCTGATTATAGGCAGCGCAATTGATAACCAGGTCAGGTTCAATCCTGCCCACAAGATCAAAGACACTTTTTTTGTCCGTGATGTCCACCTGGTCTTTGTCAAACGAGAGCGTTTCATGCTCTTTTGCTATCATCGGAATCAAGTCTTGGGCCAACATGCCCTTAGAGCCTACAACGACGACCTTCATGATTTACTCCAGAACCCCCTGCTTTCCCGAGACAATCTTTCCTTAAGGGGCCTCCACCACCATCCATTCTCCTTATACCAGGCCACGGTCTGTTCCATTCCCTCCCGGAAGGCCACTGTCGGTTTCCAGCCCAATTCGCCTTTGATTTTCCTGTTGTTCAAGGCGTAGCGCAGATCGTGCCCGGGGCGGTCCGCGACAAAGCTGAGATACGATTCCTCCTTGCCAAATAAAGCCAAAAGCTCTCGCGCCACATCAATGTTCGGTTTTTCTGTATCACCGCCAACATTATATGCCTCCCCGGGTTTTCCCCGGTGCATTATCTGGTCAACTGCCCGGCAGGTGTCTGCAACAAAGATCCAGTCCCGGACGTTTAGGCCTTTTCCGTAAATGGGCACGGGTTTATCTTCCATAAGGTTGGTAATCATGACAGGGATGAATTTTTCCGGAAATTGGTAAGGCCCATAGTTGTTGGAGGGCCTTACGATGAGGATCGGCAGCCCATAAGTCTCAAAATAAGCCCGCACAAGAAGATCTGCAGCCGCTTTAGTGGCGGCATAAGGGGAGTTAGGACGAAAAGGACTTTCTTCAAAAAAGGAGCCATCTTTTCCCAGGGTTCCGTAGATTTCGTCCGTGGATATGTGAACAAACCGGAACGAGGGTTCCCGTGAGAGGGTATCTATCCAGTATTGCCTGGCTCTCTCCAGGAGTACATGAGTTCCCACGATATTTGTTTCAACAAATGTCTTGGGTCCTGATATGGATCGGTCCACATGGGATTCTGCAGCAAAATGTACCAGAGTCTGAATATGGTCTTCCTGAAGCAGGGTCCGGACCAGGTGTTCATCAGTGATATCACCGTGAACAAAACGATAGTATGGATCATCCTTTAAGCTATTTAGATTCTCAGGATTGCCGGAATAGGAAAGCTTGTCCAGGTTGATGAGCTGAAGCTCGGGATGGGTCCTGCGCATGTGGTGTATAAAATTGGAGCCAATAAACCCGCAGCCTCCTGTTATCAACAGTGCTTTTTTCAAGTGGTGTACCCTCCCTCGAGGTATCTTGTTATCCGTTATTTGTTATCCGTTATTCGATTTTGCTATTCGATTTTGCGATTCCTGGTAGTCCCTGCAAAATAGTGCAGGTCTACGATTTCAGTTAGTTACATGGCCATTAATTAAGAGTTCAACCCTTCAAATTCAAGGTTTGAAGAACTTATTTTATCATATTTTTGCTAAACTGCACTGTTGTCTAAAGACTACCCGATTCCTCGATTACACGAATAACGAATAACGAATAACGAATAACGATGTCCTACACTTCAACTACGTTGTTATCTCCGATAAGCAGGCGCAGGGCGCGGCTGTGGTTTGTGTCATAGTGGATAACCCTGGCTTCCCGGCCAATGAGGCTGTCCTCAAGTCTGGCTATATTTTCAATGCAGCACTTGTCGAGGATCACCGAATGCTCGATGGCCGAATTGATGATACGCGTTCCATGGCCGATCGTCGTGTATGGCCCGATGAAAGAATTCACGATTTCACACCTTTTTCCAATAACCACAGGGCCACGGAGGCTGCTATTGACGATCCTGGCCGTCTTTTCTATTTGCACACGTCCGGAAACCTTGCTTTTACTATCTACTTTTCCCTGTATATCTCGTTTGATATAGTCATCCAGCACAACGGTGTTAGCTGCCAGGAAGTCATCCTTTTTCCCTGTGTCGAGCCACCAGTCATCCAGGATCTGTCCTCTTATTGATCCGCCTGAGCGTATCAACTCCTGAATGGCATCCGTGATTTCAAGTTCTCCTCGACCACTTGGCCTGATCCGGTCAATTGCTTCGTGGATGGCGGGTGAGAAAAAATAGACCCCTACGAGGGCCAGGTTGGAAGGCGGGTCCTTGGGCTTTTCCACAAGCTTTGTAACCTGTCCCTTTTTGTTCAATACAGCTACACCAAAGGCCCTCGGGTCGTCTACCTCTTTAAGAAATATGAGTGCGTCCAGGTTCGTTGAATCAAACTTCTCCATAAACTCTTTGATCCCTTGAGCAAGGAGATTGTCTCCAAGGTACATCACAAAGGGCGAGTTGCCCAGGAAAGGGCGGGCTATCTTGACCGCATGAGCCAATCCCAGGGGTTGTTGTTGCGGGATATAGGTGATTCGCACTCCCCAGCGGGTACCCTTGCCGAGAAACTGGCACACATCGTTTTGCGTTTCCGGGGAAACCACAACACCCACCTCTTTGATGCCCGCATCCTGGATATGGCGAAATACATACCCTAAGATCGGTTCATTGGCCACTGGAACAAGCTGTTTGGGCATGGTATGGGTCAGCGGCCTGAGTCTCGTTCCCTTGCCACCGGAAAGAACTAGGGCCTTCATTGGATCACTCCTTTCTTTGAACTTGACTCTGCTTCGCTCCGCAATTGGCCTGCCCTGGCGCTAACTTAGACGCTAAGATCAAGATAGAAAGCCAGGTCTGGGCCAGGGTCGAGTAGTTGAGTCGTCGAGTGGTCGAGTCGCCCGCCCTGGCGCACACTTCATATATACAACCACATAGCTTGTTAGCCAGGCCCGCCCTGGCGCTACGTACTTAAATTGATCTACCAAGCCCATAATGCCGGTCTGGGCCAGGGTCTGGGCCAGGGTTAACCACCTGACCATTTTCCCACTTGACTACTTGACCACTCGACTAAAGTCATAACTTAACAACACCCAGACGCCCGGAGTGCATCGTCTTGGAGTAGACGTCTAGGTCAATGAATGATTCTTCTCCCCTTGAGAGCTGGTGGTAGCCTATGGCGGCAATCATAGCCGCATTATCGGTGCAAAGCTCGGGGATCGGGATATGGACTGCGATGCCGGCCTCCTGCGCAGCCTCTCTAATCCTCTCCCGAAGCCTGCGGTTTGATGCCACACCC
>DAOVEU010000123.1:0-6143 GCA_030668805.1 Desulfobacterales bacterium | reverse complement strand
TGCTGTCCGGCGGGACAGGGAACGTTCGTGGGAACTCTTTAACCAGGCCCTGAAAACAGATGTGGCCGATATTCAGGGCGGCACCACCCCGGAAGGTGTTCATTTGGGGGCCATGGCCGGCTGTGTGGATATGCTTCAACGGGGTTATACAGGATTGGAGACACATGGTGACGTACTGCGGCTGAATCCCTCCTTTCCCAGGGAAATAAAGCAGGTGCACTTTCACCTTCGATATCGCGGGCACTGGCTGGATCTGGACATCTCCTCCGACAGGCTGAAGATTACAGCCCTCTCAGGCGTGGCAAGACCGATTCGGATCTGGGTTAAAGACAAGAGGTTTGAGCTCAAAGTGGGAGAGACCGAAGAGGTCATGCTTTAAAAAGTTTACAGTGGCTGACCTTTTCGCTCGAATAACAAGTTATGGAATTATTTGAAGAATTTTCACAACTCGTATCAGAATTTAAAAAGGGTTGATAAAGCAAAAATCATTACGCTTAAGCGGGCAAGACCAGAGTTCTGAACATGGAAATCTACAGGCACCTTAATATTGGAATGCTACAAGCCAGGCCAGGATTGGCACAAGGCATGTGATCATTCCTACAATATGGTCCGTTTTAAGACAAGGAAGGCCTGATGTCTTCAGTATTTGTCCTGTGAGTAGTCCCAGGATCAGACCTGACATAAAGCCGAAAAGATGTGCTCCTAGATCCGTGCGCTCACCGTGGGTGCCTAAAAATCCGAGGAGTGCAAGGCCCGCTCCTAATGGAATTACACGGTCTCTGAGAGAAAAGCGTCGTGCGCTGAGTGTCTGAAGCGCTATTATCACACCCAACGCACCGAAAACAACGGTAGAAAATCCGATTGAACTGTGGGCCTCCCCATGAACCAGTGCGTTAACCAAATTGCCCAGTATCCCTGACAAGAGGACGATCCCCCATCCCAGGCCAGTGCCCAGAAGGCTGCAAAGCCAAACCATCAGTAAACCCCCTATCATCATGTTTCCAAGTAAATGAGGAGGGTCTGCATGCAATGTCAGAGCAGTAACCAGGCGCCACCACTGGCCGTCACGAAGAATGCTGTCAACATCGCCGCTGCCAATCGCAATCAATCGCTCTCTCCAGTTCTCTGAAAAGGAAATGCTAAATATTGCGGTCAGTATAAGCATGGTCCAAAGGGTAGATTGTGCATTCGGATACCATGGAGTAACTTCAAGCCTCAAAGGCCATGCCCGGTTTTCATTTTCATATTTTTCAAGCTCTCTAGCAGCCAGATTTTCATGATCTGGAGGGACTGCTATCCTGTACCCATATACTGAGTGAAGGATCTTGTGGGGCACATCACGGGCAGTCAGCACCAGAGACCAGATTTCTGCCTGGCCCTTTGACACAGGTCTGTGCAAATATCTCTCCGCAACAGCCGAATAGTCACACAGGCTCTGGGGCTCAGGGTGGCTTTTGTTATGTTCGTTCATATTCATTCATAGCGCTTTTCAAAAGGTTACGCAGTAATCGTGGTGGTCGGTCCAGCCAGCCAAAGAATACACGACAGCAAGACATTGAAGACTTAGGGTTCCAACAGTCGGGATCGGCTTTTGGGATTGTATAGCCTCTTGCAATACCCGCCTGTCTCACATTCAGGATGCGGGTGTAACATCCAAAGGGCTATCGACTGCGGTTGACTGCGCATCCAGGGTTATGGCACCTTCTCTCAGATCGGAAAAGACCTTGCAGATGTAGTCTATTTGTTCCTGGGTATGCGCTGCGCTCACGCTGCAGCGAATCAGGGATGCGCTGTCCGGTGTGGCCGGGGGCAATGCCAGATTCACATACACCCCGCGATCCAAAAGATTGCCCCAGAGGACGAGGGCCTGTTTTACACTCGGCAAGCGGACTGCAACAATAGGACTGATCTCCGGGCCCAGGCTGAAGCCTATATCATCAAGATGTTGATACAAATGGCGGGCGTTACGCCAGAGCCGTCGGCGCAATTCAGGATGCGTCTTCAGTATCTTGAGTGCAGTCCGGGTGGAGGCGATGACCGTTGGAGCAGGCGACGCGGTAAAGATATACGGGCGGCTGGCATAGCGAATCAGATCCAATTCTGGGTGATTGCTGACACAAAAGCCGCCGGTTGCGCCCAGGCTTTTGCTAAAGGTACCTATAATAAAGTCCATGCTGTTTCCCACACCGGCTTCCTCGAGAAGCCCGCGCCCGTGTTCACCAAGGACACCCAGTGAATGGGCCTCGTCCACCAGCAGATAGGCACCGTATTTCTGCTTTAAGGTTACTATGTCTGCCAGAGGGGCCCGGTCGCCCAACATACTATAGATGCCCTCCACCAGAATCATGGTATTTGCGGTCTTTTTGCCAAGCCGTCGTAGGCGTTTCTCTAAATCAATCACATTGTTATGTCGGAATCGAATGATTTCCGCACTGCCCATGCGGCATCCGTCATAGATACTCGCATGACAGTGTGCATCTACCAAAATCGTATCACCGCGACCCGCCAGGACCGACAACATCCCCAGATTGGCAAGGTAGCCGGTAGAAAATACGATGGCGGAACGGTAACCGAAAAAGTCTGCAAATTCACGTTCCAACGCAGCGTGACCAACATATGTCCCGTTTGCCATCCGTGATCCAGTCGTCCCGGTCCCTTGATCTTGAACAGCCTTTTTTGCCGCTTCGATACATTGCGGATCAAAAGTAAGCCCCAAATAATTGTTGGTGCCGGCCAGGATAGTGTGGCGTCCGTTCACGATCGCCTCAGTTGCCGAGATAAGCCGCTCGATAACGACGTTGAAAGGATTGACGCCACTATCTACCAGGGCCCGCTGATTCGCAGCGAGACTATGGAATTTGTCGAAGATGCCCATTACGATTCCACCATCAATTGTTGGATCTGTAAAGCAAGGTCCTTAACCGTACGGACATCTGGCAATATATTTAATGGAATGGAGATATCAAAGCGATCCTCTATAGCGGCCAGAAGTTCCATTACCGCCATAGAATCAAGACCGAGATCGGCTACCAAATCCGTCGTTTCATTGATTTCCCGGTTATCCCTGGCGATCTCTTGCAAAACGGAATAGATTTGTGCAAGGATGTCTTCATACTGTAACATAGAGTTCGTGCTCCGATCTGAAACTTATCAGGAGACAATAGACAATAACATCTCAGGATTTGTCGTGCCATCCCAAGGTACGTAGCAGGCCTTCTTCCAGGGGAACCTGCGGTTTCCATCCGGTTGCACTGCTAAAGGGCGTATTATCACATACCCAGTCGGGATGCATAAGTTCCCGTAACTTTCCAGGTGTTAGCATCGGCGCATATCCCATCATTTTGGCCGCCATCAGATTCAGCCTGGTCAGGGTAGCAAGTACTGTCACGGGCACCCGCACGCGGAGGACAGGTCTGGCACGTAGCAGTGCAATCGTTTTGATCACATCACTCCAAGTATACCCGCCGCTACGATCGTCGTGCAATTCGAATATATCTCCTCCACAACCGTCGCTCTTCAACCATTTTATCACCGCCTCTGCCAAATCTTCCACATACAACAATGAAAACCGGCGGGCATGACCAGCACCCGGCACCAAAGCGATACCACGTCCTATCCAGCGCAGCAGCGGCAGCAGTTCTCTGTCCCCTGGTCCATACACAGCGGGTGGCCGGAACACAGTCCAGTCCATTTCCTTCGCAGTAGCGGCCAATGCGGCTTCACCTTGCCGCTTGCTGGCCGCGTACGGAGAGATGTCCGGTTCACGGGCCGCCAACGAGGAAATCATCAGAAAGCGCGGTGGCGGATAGTGCTCTGTAGCAGCCTGGGCCAACATCGCTACACCTGCGCTATTGACCCGATTAAAATAGTCCTGGGATGCGCCACGAACTGCGCCTGCACAGTGCACTATGGCCTCTGCACCGCAAACCAAACGGCGTAGGCTGTCCATGTCCTCTAGGTCCCCTATCACCCACTGCGTGACCATACCGGCAAGACGGGCCTTAACCGAAGAAAGACGCACTAAGGCCCTGACCTGCCAGCCTTCGGCCTCAAGCCGCTGTGCCAGTACACCGCCTATGAACCCGGTTGCTCCCGTCAAGGCAATCACACGAGACATAAGAACCTTCCAGTGGATACCGGATCGGACACGATACCACCTCTATCTATCGGTGAACACTGGGTCAGAAATGCCTCTGAAATGAACGGAAAGAAGTAAATCAGCAGTGTGATATCTATCTGAGGCGGAATACTTGGCTGGGCACTTTGTCGCGGACCGCTTCTCTGCACCTTGGTGGCTCTGCCCAATTCGTTGGATAAAATCCTGCCGCGCTTTGGATCGAGACGGCTTCCCGGAAGAAGTGCGAGGTAATGTGTGGGGAGGGACCAGTTCCACGAAACAGTCAATGCCCAATCCCTGGCGGATCAAACCCTGCAGTTGTTTGGTCAGCGATTTCCTCTTCGCTGGGTCGGATTCACGGCACTGAACGACCATGACAGCGATTTCCTCTCCTCTTGCGCCCGGGACGGAAAAGGCTATCGTATCTCTAGGTCTCACACCGGGCTGCTGCTCAGCCAGATATTCCAGGTCCTGAGCCCAGATATTGCGGCCGTTGATGATGATCAAGTCCTTTTCACGTCCGGTAATTACGATATCTCCCTGAATTCGATAACCGATATCACCGGTATTGAGCCAGCCATCCTTGGATAGGACTTCCCTGGTTGCATCAATATCTCCAAGGTAGCCGGACATCACACTCGGCCCTCTAACAAAAATGACCCCGCAGCGCTTGTCCGGCAAATCTCTTCCTTGCCGATCCCGTGCTGCAACTTCATATCCTGGTAGCGGTTTGCCGCAGTTAACAAAGACGCTTGTCCGCGAAGGGCACTCTTTTTCTGAAGCATCCTCCACTGCCAATGCCTCCTGGCATGCAGCAAAATAATCAGTGTCTACTATAGTCTCCACACCCAGACCCTGACCGAAGGGTGCAAAACTCACAGCAAGAGAGCATTCTGCCATGCCATAACAGGCTAGAAAGGCCTTTTTGTCGAATCCAGAGGGAGCAAAAATTTCCGCGAACCGTTTTAGGAAGTCGGGACGGATCATTTCCGCTCCGACTCCTGCTACGCGCCATGCACTGAGATCAAACTGGTCTATATCGCTCTTCCGGACGCGGCGTGCACAGAGTTCATAACCAAACGGTGGACCGAAAGAGATCGTAGCCCTGCTCTGGGTCATCAGGGCCAACCACTGCCTAGGCCGCATTGCAAATGCCTGAGTGTCCAAGTAATCGACGGAGCACTGAAATGCCATCGGGGCCAGTACGAATCCAACAAAGCCCATATCATGGTAATATGGGAGCCAGGATACGCAACGGTCACCGGGCCGGACCCGAAGCCCGGTCCCAATAATGCCTCTCAGATTGTTTAGGACCGCTTTTTGGGAAATGACTACCCCGCGCGGGAAACGCGTACTTCCGGATGTGTATTGAACATAGGCCATCTCTGCAGGCCCTACTGGAAGCGGCTGGATAGTGCTTTGGGAAAGATCAGCAAATGCCTTAGGGGCGCCGAAAAATCTGAGATTCAATCCTGCAGCGGCCTCGGCAAGGAATTCGACAAATTCTTCCTGGGCCATAGCAACCGCTGCCTGGCTACTTATGAACAGCTTACGCAAATGCGCCACATAATTATTGCGGCTGCCCAGGGAAACCATTGCAGGAAGGGGGACCGGCACCAATCCGGCATATTGACAGGCAAAAAAGAAGCGCTGGAAATCCGGGTGAGTGTCTGCCACCAGTGCTATCCGGCTGCCATGTTCCAGCCCCAGGCTGTGGAGACGAAGGGCCAGTACCTGTGCCTCTTCCCGCAATTGTGCATAAGGAAGTACGGCAGAAAGTTCCCCTTTGTTGGTATAAAAATTATACCCGGTTTTACCCCGGGCAGCATAATCAAGTGCCTCTGCCAGCGTGGAAAAATTTGCGCCCCGCAGCGGCAGATTGTTTTCGGTCGGTGTCGCCTGCATAACCTCTATTGGATAATGATCAGTTTTATCATTGACGAACAAGCAGCTATCAAGCAAAAGATGGGTTTTGCAAATGGCCTTATTGATATTTCATTTATTTCCGAATGTCAAATCAATTTAA
>DAOVEU010000416.1:0-2519 GCA_030668805.1 Desulfobacterales bacterium | reverse complement strand
GCCCCAAGTTCTTCTAAACCCTTGAGGTGGAGGTTGATGGGGCGGGCACCTATGGCACACCCTCCTGGCAGGGAAACCCGAGCACGTCCAAGGCGGGCCAGCAATGGCCCCAGGACCAGAACCGAGGCACGCATGGTTCGAACCAGATCATAGGGGGCCTCATAGCTATTCAGCCCGCTGGCATCTATCTCCACCATGCTTCCGCTGGTTTGGACCTTGGCGCCAAGGTCAATCAGTAACCTCTTGATCGTTCTAATATCTCTAAGGTCTGGTACATTATGAAAGGTATTCCAGCCCTCGGTAAGGAGGGCAGAGACCAATATGGGAAGAGCCGCATTTTTCGCCCCGCTGACGGCTACCGTGCCTTCTAAACGGTGGCCCCCTTCAATCACGATTTTTTCCATTATTCAAAGGTCCTTGTAAAATCCCTGATGGTCTTCTTGACCTCATCCAGTTCGGATTCGGGCGAAGGCGGTGGTTCAGTGGAAGCAATTGGCTGGTAAACCGTTTTGAGATAAGGAATGTCAAATAACTGGTCGGGTAGCTCTGGATTGACCCTGAAAGTCTTTAACACATACATCCTGGCAAGCCGGCCATTCTGAAAAAACAGGATGCGTGCCGGGTACCACCTGCCTTTGTCCAAGGGCATGTAGTCCGTATACTCGATTTCTTCCAAATCCGCATTATTGGGACCACCACCCCTCAGAACGTATCTTATTGGCCTGAAGGTGTTCTTTTCAATCCAAACCTGAGGCACAGATTCATCAGGGTATTTGGCACCGATAACATAGGCAATGCTGTCCTTGTACCTTCCAAGGCTCACTACATCAAGATTGACATCCAGTTCAGAAAGTCGCTTGAGCAAAAGCTCTGCCTGTCGATACAATAGAAGGTCTTTGAAGTGGTCGAAGGGGTTTTCTGTTTCCGCAATAATCTTGCCGTTCATGACAAAGATGGCACCCTCAGGGCCAACCACCCGAACCTGCTTGCCCCCTGGTGTGCTCACTTCACACCTAAACCGATCCGGATACCGGTAGTAGAGGATCTCATCCACTTCCCGCATCCCCCCTTCAAGGGCAGAATCATAAATGACTGTCTTTTGCAATACCACCAAGGTGCGAGCGGAACCCAACTGTTCGACCATAAAGCTCAGGATCTGTTCGGCTGGCAGGACATAAGAATGGCCGGCTGCTGCCAAGCCCAGGACGATAAAGGCACAAACCAGGTATAACGCACGAGGCTTCGAGACCTTTGCAGAACGTTCAATTTTGTTTAAGGTCAAGGAAGGCGAAGATTTTAGCCGCAGGAATACTTTTGGTATTTTGAGGACTAAAATCTGAGCCTGACGCAAAGATTGGGCAAAAGGGGATGTTTTGCAAGGGTCTCGCTTCATGGGGATCATATACCAAAGCCTGCTGGTCTTTTCAATTTAATTTGGGTGGTGATAATGTTCGTGAACCGTTATTCGCGAATCGTATTCGTCAGACGATTTGCGACTTACGATTCACAATGGGCTCGTGCAGCCCTGGTTTTCACGCAGCCGCGTTGGCTTGACTTAACAGTGTGGTGAAGGTGACATACACGGTAGAAAAACCCGGCGCTGTTGAAGGGAATATAGGGGAACTGGAGCTGTGAGTCAAATCCAACGTATGGAAAGCCATTTTCTCTATTCTTCAAATCCTTTGCACCCTATCTCTGTGGCGTGTTTTCTTGATGCCGGAAAATACCTGCAAATGGTCGGTCTTACATCATAAATCTCACACATATATTGACCCGTATCAGGCAGCTTTTCTAACCACGGGCATCCATCAACCTCCTCTCTTGTTCTTGGATCAATCCAAACCTCATACGCATATTCCCCGTTACCTATTGGCTTGCGACGAACCCGTTCCAGGATGTCTATTCTGCCCCTTTTTTCCCATAAGCGAATGTCCGCTTCTTCCACTTCATCGAAGCAAGCATAGAGACAGCAATTGCCGCATCGTTTACAGTTGAAATCTTTTTGGGCCATATCCTAACTTCATGACCTCTCTGCGTGCCGGTTTCTACTATCTCTGGTCGCCCGCCGCGGGCCGCGACTAAGCCGGGCCTTCACCTGGAGGGGCAATAATAAAGACACGCACCTCCAGGGATGTGCCGCTCATTGAAGTGCGAATTCCAACCCTACGCACATAACCAATCGAATTTACATGCTTAACAACCGGATGGCTGTGTGGACGGATTCGCGTAACGCCTCTTCTTTTATTTAACGCCCTTGCCACGATTACCCACTATTAAATGATCCAACTTGAGTCAGTTCCATACATGATTTTGGTCAAAAGGACCAGCCTCATATTTAGCGTCCTTAAACACCCATCTATCCTGTCGGTTGACCAAAATTGACGGCTTCGTAAAAAGTCCATCTGCGGCGTTGTGCTTCATCCCCGCCCTAAGATTCGCACGCCTTGCATATGAACTTTTTACTTTGCCGTCGATTTGATGACTTTTTACGAAGTCATCAAAATCTAGCCGAGAAGTTT
>DAOVEU010000352.1:0-3125 GCA_030668805.1 Desulfobacterales bacterium | reverse complement strand
CAGGATCTCGATATCATCGGGCCTGCCATCTCCTCTGGTAATGTCCTGGAGTATCTCAAACATCTGCCTTGTACCTAACTTGCACAATGTGCACTGGCCGCAAGACTCATTCTGGGCAAAATCGAGAAAATAGCGGGCCATATTCACCATACAGGTACTCTCATCCATCACCAGCATCCCCCCGGAACCCATGATGGATCCCACTTTGGCCAGGGATTCGTAGTCCACAGGGAGATCCAGAAGACTCTCAGGGATGCAACCCCCAGAAGGGCCACCGGTTTGCACGGCCTTGAATTTCCTGTCTCCCCTGATCCCGCCACCAATGTCAAAGATGATCTCTCGCAAGGTCATTCCCATGGGAACTTCCACAAGGCCGGTGTTTTTCACATTTCCGGATAGGGCAAAAACCTTTGTTCCTTTACTTTTCTCAGTGCCTATGCCGCTGAACCAGGCTGCACCCTGAAGTATAATAGCCGGAACACAGGCAAAGGTTTCCACATTGTTCAGGACAGTCGGCATGCCCCAGAGCCCGACAATGCTGGTGTTGGGTCGCGGGAGTGGTTTTGGAAAACCGCGTTTGCCTTCAATCGACATGACCAGGGCCGTTGATTCCCCGCAGACAAAGGCACCTGCACCTTTTACGATTTCGATCTGAAAATCGAAGCCACCTCCCATAATATTTCGGCCAAGGAGCCCCAGGTCGGTTGCCTGGGCAATGGCTGTTGACAGGTGTCGAACAGCAAGGGGATATTCTGCCCGCACATATATGATCCCCTTGCAGGCCCCCACTGCATAGCCTGCAATCATCATCCCCTCGAGCACACTGTGGGGATCACCTTCCATCACGCTGCGGTCCATGAAGGCCCCTGGATCCCCTTCGTCACCATTGCAAATGATATATTTTTCCTCACCAGGAGCATTGCGCGACGACTCCCACTTGAGCCCAGTGGGAAAGCCCGCGCCGCCCCGGCCGCGGAGGCCCGATTCCTTTATGCGGTCAATTACTTCCTCCGGGCTTAACCTGGAAATAGTTGTTGCCAACGCCTTATAGCCACCAACCCTTATGTAGTCTTCGATGCTGGTAGGGTCAACATGACCGCAATGCCTGAGTACAACCCTTGCCTGTTTCTTATAGAAAGGAATTTCAGCC
Organism: Desulfobacterales bacterium; assembly: GCA_030668805.1. GTDB lineage: Bacteria > Desulfobacterota > Desulfobacteria > Desulfobacterales. The sequence continues at coordinate 1,975 of DAOVEU010000352.1, read as the reverse complement.
TCATGAACGTACTTTTCACCCGTGGTCGTGTCCTCACACACGAGCCTTTCAACAGTGTTGCCTTTGAGTAAGGTCTCAGAGACTATTTCCGGAACGTCCTCTTTGGCTACATGCTGGTAAAATATATCTTCAGGGCCAACAACCACAATAGGCCCGTTCTCGCAGAACCCACGACAGCCGGTCTTCTTGACGATGATATCCTCATCGGGCTCTTGCGCTCTGATCTCATTTTCAAAGGCTTCCCTCACATCCTGGCCTCCGGACGCCAGGCAGCCTGTCCCACAACAAACAGCCACGACCTTCCTATCCGGCTGTTCTTCGGCGAGGATCGATTCCTTGAGACGCTCTAAACTTTCAGGCGTTTCTATTTTGGCCTTATAACGTAGTGGCATTATCCTTCTTTTTTCTCTGCACCATCTTTATTGTTGGTTAGGACTTCAACGACCTTTTTCGTAGTGACCTGGGGATAAAGGGTATTATCGACCACCATAATTGGGGCTAAAGCGCATGATCCTAAGCATGCCACTCGCTCAAGGCTATACTTATAATCCTTAGTCGTCTGGCCGGTCTTGATCCCCAGACAATGTTGAGCCGTTTCAAGGATGTCCCGGGCGCCACGCACATGGCAGGCGGTCCCCTGACAAACCCGTACGAGATGATCTCCGCGCCGTGTCAGATAAAAGTGAGCATAGAAGGTGGCGACGCTGAAGACCTCACTTGCCGGAAGCCTCAAAAAGGCGGCAATCTCCGCCAGGGCCTCCTCCGGCAAATAGCCAAACTCTTCCTGGACTCTCTGGAGAATGGAAATTAATCCACCCTTTTTCCCCTCAAAAACCGAAAGGATCTTTTTCAACCGTGGCTCGGGCATGGTAGTCTCTTACCGTTTTCCCTGAAGAAGCTCTTCCGCCAGACGCACATCAGCAGGGCTTCCGATAAAGATCGGCACCCTCTGGTGAAGGTGCCGGGGCTGGATATCAAGGACCCTTTCAAAGCCTGTGCTTGCAGCCCCTCCTGCCTGTTCGACCACAAAGGCAAGCGGATTGACCTCGCACATGAGCATGAGCTTTCCGTGGGGTTTCAGGGGGTCCCTGGAATCCGCAGGATACATGTGAATGCCCCCCTTCAGCAGATTTCGGTGAAAATCTGCCACAAAAGAACCTGTGTAGCGCAGCCTGTAAGGTCGGCCCGTCTTGATGTCCGGGGTCTTGAAGTATTCAACCAGATTCTGGACTTTCTCATCCCAGAAATAGTAATTCCCCTCGTTGACGCTGTAGGTCTTTCCCTTCTCCGGTATGCGGATGTTCTCGTGGGAGAGAAGAAACTCACCGATCCTCGGCTCAAGGGTGAAGGCGTGAACGCCGCTTCCCGTTGTATAAACCATTATTGTGCTCGAACCATAAACGAAATAGCCTGCAGCAACCAGCCTGTGACCCGGCTGCAAAACATCCGTCATAACACTCAGGTTCCCCGTACTTTGCTTCTTTAGGATCGAAAAAACCGTACCAACGTCAATGTGGACATCAATATTGGTAATCCCTCCCAGGGGATCGAAAACCAGGATGTAGTCTCCTTTTGCGTACCTGGGAGGAATGCGAATCAGATCAGTCTCTTTCTTTGAGGCCATGCACCACAGTTGTCCAGTGTGGCTGACGCGATTGATGATCGTGGCATTGGCAAACTCTACCAGCTTCTGGAAATGTTCCTCGTCCACACTCTCGGTCCCCACAAACCCCAAATCCTCAGTCAGGTTTGCCTTGTTTACCTTCTGGGCAATGATCTTTGCCGCCACGGTGAGTTCTGACAGCAATGCCGTAAAGGCACCGGTCGCCTCGGGCCGCTCTTTCTGCATGGTTAAGATGTGTTCAGTTACTGGTATCCCCTTGGCCATTTTCCACTCCCTTTTCTATGTATTATTGGGCATCCTTCATTTTCGCCATAAAGTAGTTTACACTTTTTTTCACCACTCCAGGTTTGG
>DAOVEU010000407.1:0-2629 GCA_030668805.1 Desulfobacterales bacterium | reverse complement strand
ATGGATTTAATCATCATAGGAGGCGTATCTGTTTCTGTTCTGGCTTTGCTGGTCGACGGGCTTATGGCCCTGTTGGAACGCTGGATTACACCCAAAGGCTTGAAAGGGTAATGCGAGAATGATCAGGCTGGAGCGAGTGACGAAAATCTATCCTGGCGGCACGGAAGCAGTAAGGGAGGTGAGCTTTGAGGTCCAGCGAGGTGAGCTGTGCGTACTATTGGGTCCTTCAGGATGTGGCAAGACTACAACGATGAAAATGATTAACCGGCTGATTTCTGCCACCAGTGGGAAAATATATATTGATGGAATGGACAATACCAGCATTGATGAAAACGAACTTCGAAGAAACATAGGCTATGCCATTCAGGATATAGGGCTTTTCCCTCACATGACTGTAGCTGAGAACATAGGGACGGTTCCGGCGCTAAAAGGCTGGCCAAAAGCCAAGCGCAGGAAGCGGGCAAAGGAACTGCTGAAGCTTTTGAGAATGGATCCTGATGATTTTATAGATAAGTATCCCCGGGAGCTTTCTGGTGGCCAGCGCCAGCGGGTGGGTGTCGCCCGAGCATTGGGAGGGGATCCCCCTATCCTGTTAATGGATGAGCCTTTTGGAGCCATTGATCCGAGAACCCGAGTGGACTTGCAGGATGAGTTCTTAAAGATACAGCAGGAGTTGCAGAAGACCATCATATTTGTGACCCATGATATTTATGAGGCCATCAAGATGGGGGACAGGATAGCCTTGATGAAAGAAGGGCGGCTGGTGCAATACGCCCCGCCTGCCGATCTACTTTACAGGCCGAAGGATGACTTTGTGGCAGGTTTTGTTGGTGCCGATCGGGGCCTTAAAGGGTTGCAGTTAATCCGGACAAAGGAAGTCATGTGGAGGTCACCGCCTACGGCAAAACCGGACGAGGAAGTAAAAGCTGGTCGAGAACGGATGGAGCGACAGGGAATCGATTGGCTGGCGGTAATTGACGATGAGGGAAGGTTTACAGGATGGGTAGTCTCCTCAAATTTGGAAAGGGGCCAGAAAGTGAAAGAGATCATGAGTACCTCGGCAATCACCGCCACCAAAAATGCTGTCCTCAGTGAAGCCCTTTCCCTCATGTTGACCAGCGGGCTCAATGTACTGGCCATAGTCGATCAACATAACAGGTTAGAAGGCGTCTTGACGTTTCAGGCAATCCAGGAGGCGCTGAGGGAAGCTGCTCAATGAGACATCAGGTGATTCTGGCTACCCTTCTAACGTTTCTTATCGGAGCGACTGTTTGGGTTACCAGTCTGGGCAAGGTGGGAATCTACAGCACCTTCACGTATGGTGATCTGCTCTATAGTTCATGGGCTCATTTCAAGATGGTGTTCATAGCAGTCGTTATAGCCACTGCCATCGGTGTGCCCCTGGGAGTCCTGGTCACTCGATCAGGTCTTGAAAAGCTCGCACTGCCTGTCATTGGCGGAGCAAGCGTGGGCCAGACGGTACCCAGCCTGGCTGTCATTGCTATTATGGCTCCACTTTTGGGTTTTGGCCTTCAGTCAGCCATTGTGGCCCTGGTCATCTATGGACTGCTTCCCATCTTACGCAATTCCTATACGAGCATCAAAACGATCGATCCTGCTGTCATAGAAGCTGCCAGGGGAATGGGACTCACCAGAATGCAAATCGCGCGGAAGATAGAGTTGCCCTTGGCAATGCCCGTCATCATAGCCGGGATCAGAATCTCCACCGTTATCACGGTAGGCACTGCGGAATTAGCTGTTCTTGTCGGTGGGGCAGGTTTGGGTAAGATCACATTGACAGGCGTATTTGCCCGAGAGGCTTTAATCATCCTTCAGGGGGCGGCACCTACTGCAGCCATGGCCATTACCCTGGGCTTTCTCTTGGAACGAGTGGAACAGTGGATGATGCCCCGGGGGCTGAAAGGGGCATAGAGCATGAAGCATAGAGCAGGCTTTGGCATTTGGCTCAACGCGGATTAGTGGGAAAAACACTTCGCATACGGCACGCAAATCCGTTGTAGGGTCGGGTTTTACACCCGACCGGGATTGCGGTGGCATATAAAATGCCACCCTACGTGGGAACTCTATGCGCTATGCGGACAATAGGGAGGTAAAAACATGCGCAAGCTAAATATCAATATCGTCGCCGGGGTTTTGATAATTGCACTCATCATAATGGCAACGATACACGCCCAGGCGGCTGAAAAGAGCATAACCGTCGGAAATAAGAATTTTACAGAACAGTACATTGTCGGTCAACTAATCACACAGTTGCTGGAGAATCGCGGCTTCAAGGTTGCCCTGAGATCGGATCTTACCTCCATGGCCCTTAGAGCCGGAATGGAATCCGGCGACATTGATATCTGTGCTGACTATACAGGGACAGCCTGGATGGTTCACCTAAAACGCCAGTACAAGCCTGGAACTGGTCATAACCAGCTTTATCAGCTTGTAAAAGAGCAAGACAAAAGCAATCATTTTGTCTGGATAGATCCGATATGGAACAACAACGCCTATGCTATGGCATCCTGGCCTGAATTTGCCAAGAAACACAAATTGACGACGCTATCCGATTTGGCAGGGCTTTATCGAAAGAGGGGAGGAAAGATCGAAACCTTTGTCGATTTTG
>DAOVEU010000307.1:0-3457 GCA_030668805.1 Desulfobacterales bacterium | reverse complement strand
CAGTAAAGTAGCTTCGCACTTGACGGGGCAGGCAGAGACCGCTGAGATGATTTTTCTGGCCTATAAAAGAACCTGCGTCAGCAGGATGGCAGCTTGAGCTGAATCCTCCTCCCTGCCCCGTTAAATGCGTAGCCTATTTATTTGGGGTCAAGGATTCAGCTCAAAAACCCTGCCCTGTTAGATATCCAATAATCAAAGGAACAATGGATATTTGGTTTTATCTCGCAATCTTCGTGCCATGGTGGATTAAACTCTCTATCTAACAGGGTAAATGCCTCTGCGGGCTCTGCCTGCCCCGTAAGGAGGCCTGCCCTGGCGCGACACGACCCCAACAATCTCTTAGGGAGGCAAACCCGGTCTGGGCCAGGGAACGACTGTACCGGGGTGAGAGACAAAAAAACTAAGATTGAAGAATCCGACAAAAGCGCTCTGACCTGGACAGGACCTCAAGGCTTTCCCATACCCATTTCTCTTTGTGGGCTTCAAGGGTCATGATGGGCCTCAGGTGATTTTCCTCCATGTACTCGAACAGGTGCTCGAAATCGATCTTGCCCTGCCCGATGGCCAGATGATCATCACTGTTTCCGTCATTGTCGTGTAAATGGACTTCCTTCAGGAACGGTCCCAGGGTCGTCAGCCAGCCCTTCATATTGGTTTCAGAAAAGACGTTCATGTGACCTGGGTCAAAGCAAAAGCCGACTTTTTCCGAATTCAATCCACGCAGGAGTTTTTGGAGCATCCTTGGGGTTCGCTCGTAGACGTTTTCAAGCATCAGGGTTGTTCGGGTGCCTTGGAGGTCTTTAACAAGCGGTGCCCATGTCTCAAGGGCAGTGTCAAGCCACTCATCTTCTACTTCGTGATATCTTTTTCTGTCATACCCTGTGTGGCAGACAATAGAGAGTGGCTCAAACAAGGGAATTATGTCGAACGCTTCTTTCAGGCGCTCTCGACTTGCTTTCAAAATCTTTCTGTCCATGCCGCCTGGCACAAGGTCATAGAAGGGCCCGTGCAGCGTGATTGAAAGGCCTTCCTGTTGAAGAATAGAGGCCATTTCCAAAAAATCCTTCTTGGAATGGGTATCAATGATCCCCCCGTCGATCCCGATCTCAGGATTAATCCTCTTTTCAAGGACCATGGGCAGGTATTTCTCTTTCAGTAGTCTGAAAGGGACACATATCTGAATTCTTCTTATGATATCTTCAAACATCGTTATTCGTTCTCACTGCTTGCTCCTGTTCTTTCTCAAGTCTTTAATGTTTTTTCCCGTTCGCCTTGAGCCCTGTGCCTTACGTTAGGTGTTTACAACCCATCACTTCAGGACTCCATCACTCCAATACTCCAATTTGGGCGAAGCCCCCAATTTCCATGTTGGAGCAATATTGGACGCTAACCTGTCCATGAGCCCATCCAGTAAATCTTCAGCCCGGTGTAACTCGTTGGCTGAATCAAAGTGCGATACCAGCTTTTGTAAGATAATGTCATATCTGGACGTGGTCTCCCCAATTGCCTGGTAATCTATAGGGGGATTGGGATAAAGCTGGTCCCCAAAGAAGTAATTACCCAATCCTGTGAAGGGGTCGGGCCGGAAAGGCCAGTGGAGCTTTAGCTCCAAGAATTCTCGAACAGTCTCAAGGCATTTTTTATTTTCGAGTATCTCTTCTTTTGTTATCGGCTGGTTGAGGCGCCTTTCCACCTCTCGGAAAAATGAGCTTAACATTTTCGTTTCCGTTATTATAAGTCCATACAGGTACCAATCCCTTGCGGCTTCTCGGACAATCTCTTTGAAGACCCTGGGCAGATGGTAATAAGATGGACAGAAATAAACCCTGCACGCCATTCCTCCATAGAAACTGAGTCCTCTGAAATCTATTCCTTTATTTCCATCGGCTACCGGATGCAACAGGCAGCCCACCCGGGAACGTTTTGCACCCACCAGGCCTATATACGGACAGTGGTGAAATTCCGGAAAAGGCCTTTTCTGTGATTCCCTTGCCTCGATCTCTTCTTTGAAGGAAAGGATAGCATCCATATCCCGCGGAACGCGTGCGAAAGTGTCGGTGCGGTGGGTTAGCATCTCCATTAGCGCTTCGAAAGATGGATCAACTACATTATACAAACCACAGCATGCCCCACAGGAAATTTCTTCATTGACCTGGCAAAGGTAAACCCCGCCAGACGCCCCTTTGTCCATGTTGCACCTAATAGGCATTGCAAGAACCTTGCTCCAGTGTCGTGTGCTTGTTCAGCAATAATCTGCATGGTGGCCCACAAAGAAAAGTGGCGACCCAAGGTGCCGAGAATAACCTCCTATAGCATAAGATCGGACAACAAGAAAGGACCGTGCAGAAGGAAGGTTCTTACGGAAAAGGTCTGGAGAGAAGCTTCTTGACAATGCCCAAGCACTATAATAGGGTTAAATCCCTCTGGTTATTGAGGTTTGGTTATCAATGAATCAGATCCTCTTGCCCGTCTCATTGAAGCTCAGTTTGTAACCGATGCTGGAAGTGAAATCAGACGGGTGTTCATTTTGCTGCAAAACGATGAATACCTCCTTCCAAGGGATGAATTGTGGCCCGTCAATAACAAGGATATTGACCAATGATGGCAGAGGGCTAAAGTTTAGTGCACTCCGCGAGGCAGCATTTTTTGAAACATATGAGGAAAAGTTTCGTACGTGCAAGAAGTGGCTTGAGTCAGGACGGTTCACGGAGGAATTCTTAAGGGAATTTGAAAAGAATTGTCAAGAACTGTATCCGTAGTCCTAACCCGGACAAGCCGGAACCAGACAAGGTAGTCTAAGTCCTGCAGAACATGCTCACATATAGCTCAAACAAGTGCCTAAAGTGAACTAAAGTTGAAAGTGCCTAAAGTTGAGGTATTCTATCTGTTTTATAATTGTTCTTGCCGAAGGCAAGTTCCACAACTTTAGGTCACTTTAGACACTTTAGACACTTTAGGTCACTTTAGCTCACTTCAAATTGAATACGACAGAAGATTTTCTGCCAGAAAAAGCACGAATTTCACAAATAACGGACTAAGATCCAAGGAGGTGACAAGGTGAAAAAACATTTTGAAAGGCTGTGTCTGTTGCTGCTCATCTTCTTCGTCTATTCATGTGCGTCTCAGCCTGTCACTCCACCAGAGTGGCGATACGAAAAAGAGGCTATCGAACTTCAGGTAAAGGCGGATTCTCAATTGAATCTCTATGAGGGAATGCCCCATACCCTCCTCATTTGTGTCTATCAACTCAAAGACCCGAATGCTTTTAATCAGCTCTCCGAAGACGATGACGGGCTTTATAAGCTCCTGGAATGTAGCCGTTTTGACGCCAGCGTGGCCAGTTCCAAGAGATTGATCATTCACCCGGGGCAAGATTTGACCTTTACTTTGGACCGGGCCGAGGGTGGAAAGTATGTAGCCATTGTAGCCGGTTACTATTTGCTCCAAAAAGAAGGAA
>DAOVEU010000373.1:0-2933 GCA_030668805.1 Desulfobacterales bacterium | reverse complement strand
ATTTGCGGCTCACGCCTTAAAAACAGTACGGATTCAGGATTTGGGCCTCCGGCCCTGAGGAATTGGGGATTCTTGCAAGAAAAGTCCCAATAGTTTAGCCCCTATTGTCATTTCGAACGAATGTGCCCGCCCTGGCGCGACATGAGAATAATAACCGATGCTATATAAGAACCCGGTCTGGGCCAGGGAGAAATCTGGAGCTGTGCGGTTAGCATTCACCGTGTTTTGTCAATGAGTTGATGGTTATGAGGGAGACGTCGTAGGGGCGGCTTTACGCCGCCCGCCAAATCGATTCGGGCGAGGTAAACTCGCCCCTACGGGAACCCGCCGATCAGAATTAGATCATTCGGAAGGGCTCAAGAATCACCCTAACCGCACAGGTCGAAAAATCTTGCTCGGAAAGTGACAGAAAAAGCAACGGGGGCTGAGCTATTACGAAAATCAAGGATTAGAGAGGAGTTTTCATGAGTGAATCTGTCAAGGAATTGAGAAACGTCGGACTGGTTGGACATGGGGGAGCAGGGAAGACCTCCCTATCCGAGACCTTACTCTTTGACGCTGGGGTTACCAAGCGTTTGGGAAGTGTGGATGAGGGCAACAGCGTGATGGATTTTGAGCCTGAAGAAGTGCGGCGACACGCAAGCATCAGCACGGCCTTCCATCAGTATACCTGGAAAAAACACAAGGTAAACATCATTGATACCCCCGGAGACGCCAACTTCTTCTCAGATGCCCGGTCCTGCCTCCAGGCGACTGATGGCGCTATTGTAGTGGTGGAGGCAATCGACGGGGTGAAGGTGCAAACCGAACAGGCCTGGGAATTTGCAGACCAACTCGAGATGCCAAGGGTGGTTTTTATCAACAAGATGGATCGGGATCGGGCCGACTTTCTCGGAACTCTAAAGGATGTGGCCGGGACCTTCACGCCAAAACCGATTCTCTTACAATTGCCTATAGGTGCGGAAGAAAACTTCAAGGGAGTCGTCGATTTTATCAGCCAAAAGGCATATTTTTACGAAGCAGATGGGAAACCCAAGGTCGTGGAGATTCCCGCGGAAATGCAAGACCAGGTGGCAACCGAGCGGGAGGCTCTGATTGAAAACATCGCTGAAGCGGATGATGCACTCCTGGAAAAATATCTGGACGGTCATCCCCTTACGGATGAAGATCTCATGCAGGGGCTTCGCGCCGGCACCCTTGGCCGTGCCTTTGTGCCGGTGCTGTGCGGTTCAGCAACCAGGAATATTGGGATCGATCGCTTGATGGATTTCATCAATGATTGTTTCCCGTCTCCCCTTGACCGTGGTCCAAAGGTTGGCATAGACCCTAATACAGGAGACAGGACGGAACGGCGTCCTGCTCTGGATGAGCCCTTTTCTGCCCTGGTTTTTAAGACGATTGCCGACCCGTACACCGGAAGACTCAATATCTTCAGGGTCTATTCCGGAACCATGCGGGCAGACGGGTACTTTTATAATGCAACCAAGAAAACCAAGGAGCGATACGGACAACTCTTTCAGATGGCTGGCAGGGAGCAGGAGGCTATTCCCCAGGCAGGTCCAGGCGATATCGTGGCTGTTGCCAAGTTAAAAGAAACTGCCACAGGTGACAGCTTGTGTGATGAGTCCAACAAGATACGCTTTGAAAGTGTTGAACCCTTGCCGGCCCTCATGTCCTACGCCATACAGCCCAGGTCCAAGAAGGATGAGGATAAGGTATTTACTTCCCTTTCCCGGTTGCTGGAGGAGGATCCCACCCTCAGGCTGGACCGGAACCAGCAAACCAGGGAGATTATCATCTCGGGTATGGGTCATATCCACCTGGAAACCATTGTCGATAAACTCAAGCGCAAGTTCGGTGTGGAAGTGAACCTGAAAGCCCCCAAGATTCCTTACAGGGAGACTATCAAGCAGTCGGTTAAGGGAGTAATATACCGGCACAAGAAGCAGTCAGGTGGAAGAGGTCAGTTTGCCGAGGTACATTTCGATATATTTCCCCTTGAAGAGGGAAAAGGCTTTGAGTTCGACCAGGCACTAACGGGTATGAACGTACCCCGCAACTTTGTGCCGGCAGTGGAAAAGGGTCTTGTTGAGGCCATGCAGTCCGGAGTGCTCGCTGGTTTTCCGGTTGTGGATGTAAAGGTCCGCTTCTATGATGGGAAGTCCCACGATGTGGACTCTTCTGAAATGGCATTCAAGATTGCCGCATCTATGTGTTTCAAGAAAGGCTTCCAGGAAGCCAACCCTATCCTGCTTGAGCCGATCATGAACCTGAGCGTCACTGTGCCCGAGGACTACATGGGCGATGTCATAGGGGATCTGAATAGCAGGCGGGGGAGGGTCCTGGGTGTGGATGCCAAGGGCAAAAGACAGGTCATCCGCGCCCGGGTACCCATGGCCGAGATTTTGAGCTATGCCCCTGATCTCACCTCTATGACCGGTGGTAGGGGGGCCTTTACGACAGAGTTTGACCATTACGAGGAAGTCCCGGCCCAGATTATCCAGAAGATCATAGAACAGACCAAGAGTAAAGAGTGACCTATAGGATTGCGGATTGCGGATTGCGGATTGCGGATTGCGGATTGCGGAAATGAACTGCCCCGCAACAAGCTGCGGGGTATCGCGCACCTGCCCGCCATTGCCACGCATGCTGGCATTCAAGCTGGTTGCTGTACCTGGCGATGGCAGGCGGGTCTGATTTTTACAATTAAACGAAGCAAGCTTCGGGGAATTAAACCCAACAATTCACGAAAATCTGTGCCTGCCCTATGAAATGCATTTTCTTTTTCTATTTCATCGGGGTAATCTGCGTAATCTGCGGATTAAAATCCGAAATCGAAAATGTGAAATGCAAAATATAGAACCCGTTAATCGATCACGGATTGCACCTTTTGCACGGACTGTAGCCCGCCCAAAAGGCGTCGTATTTGGTTT
>DAOVEU010000051.1:0-8525 GCA_030668805.1 Desulfobacterales bacterium | reverse complement strand
AAACTTGAAATAAAGACGATCCTCAAAAAGCGCCCGCATGACTGCCGAGGTATGGTCACTGGAGATCTCGGCATCAAAGGAGAATTCCGCCATGGTCTGCGGATCAATCCATGTGGCCTCCGCGTGAAGCACCTCCCAGAGTGCTTCAACGTCTATTTGCTTCTGTAACTTCCTTCTCCTTACCACTGTGGTCTTGAGAAGATTGACTAAAGCGTCTCTACCTGTCCTGGGATCAAGGCGATCACTGCTGACATGTGCCAGCCGTTTTTCTGCGTGGCTTACCTCGCGGTTGTGCTCGGTGAGCATACGAAGCTTTTGATTCTTGTTACCCAAGACCACAGCGCAAACAATCTGCTTGCGATCAATATATTCAACGATAGTTCCTGGTTCCATAACGTCTCGTTATTTCTATCCGCCTACGGCGGAAAATCCTGGGTTTATTGGGCATCCTTCATTTTCGCCACAAAGTAGTTTACACCTATTAACCAGTGTTCAGGTTTCAGTGTTCAGTGTTCAGGTTTCAGGTTTCAGGTTTCAGGTTTCAGGTTTCAGGTTTCAGGTTTCAGGTTTCAGGTTTCAGGTTTCAGGTTTCAGTTTCTGACACCTGACACCTGACACCTGGTGCCTAGTTTCGGGTTTGGGGTTTCAGGTTTCAGTGTTCAGGTTTCAGATCTTGCGTTTCTCGCTCTTGACACCTGACACCCGACACCAAAAAGTACACCTGACACCAAAAAGTACGAACAAAAGAATTTATCTCTTGGCACCCGCATTCTTGAAAAGTGTAAACCGAGGAATGAAGGATGCCGTTTATTGGAGCGAAAACTAAATTCTATCAATGGAGTTGATAAAAGTCAACAAAGCGTCTTCGGTGGAAATCATTTTGACTCTTGTTCTTCTCTCTGTTAGCAATAGAATTTGTTGTGTAAACCCAACAAACACAATTGATGAAATCATACCGCATTCTTAAATCCTACTTTGTGGAAAAAAGGGCTGTTATCCTTCTCGGCCTTTTTTCCCTGTTTGTGGTTGACATCCTCCAACTCCTTGTCCCTCGCGTCATCAAATGGGTTGTGGATGACCTTGCGATCTGTTGCGTCACGGCCGCAAATCTCCTTCGGTATGCCCTGTACATTGTAGGCATTGCCCTGTTGATTGGCATATTTCGCTTTGTGTGGCGGCGCTGTCTTATAGGAACCTCGCGACGGGTGGAGGAGGGGATACGAAACCGCCTCTTTTTCCATATCCAGACCCTTTCTGCAGGCTATTTTGACAAGACCAAAACCGGGGACCTCATGGCCCATGCCACCAATGACATCCTGCATGTCCGTATGGCCGTTGGCATGGGGATGGTGGCCCTAACTGATGCAGTGGTTCTTGGCCTGGCCGCCATTGGTTTTATGCTGTACATCAACGTGACCCTGACTCTATTTGCCCTGCTGCCCATGCCGATTATTGTTGTATTGGCCCGTGTGTTGAGCAGGCGCATGCACAGCCTGTACAGGGAAGTTCAGGCCTCCTTTGCCGAGGTAACCGAGGTGGTCCGGGAGCGTTTTGCCGGCATCCGGGTAGTCAAGGCTTACAATCGGGAGGGGGCGGAAGCCGAAAGACTTTCGGATATCTCAAAGGACTATCTGGGCAAGAATCTTCGGCTGGTCCGGATTACAGGTCTTTTTTTCCCAGGCATGATCTTTTTTTCCAACATCAGCTTAGCCCTGGTGCTCTATCTGGGTGGGCGTCAGACAATCAATTTTACCATCACGCCCGGGGATTTTGTAGCCTTTATCAGCTACCTGGGTCTTCTTACCTGGCCCATGATGGCCATGGGATGGGTCATGAACCTGATCCAGCGAGGAGCTGCTTCTCTTGATAGGATAAACGTAATCCTGCAAACCAGGCCTGAAATTGTGAGCCTGGAAAGGGAAAGCCCCGTAAAAACCCTTAAAGGGGACATTCTATTTGATCAGGTGGGTTTAAGGTACAAGTCAGGGCAGCCCTCTGCCCTTTCAAAGATCTCATTTTCAGTGGCGCCAGGCCAGACCCTTGGTGTGGTCGGGCCAACAGGAAGCGGCAAAACCACGCTGTGCCACCTGATTTCAAGGCTTCTTGACGCTACAGAGGGAGGTCTTTTGATTGACGGGATAGATATCCGCCAGATACCCCTTGAAACCCTGCGAGGCCACATGGCGGTGGTGCCCCAGGATGCGTTTCTGTTTTCCGGAAGTATCCGGGATAACCTCTGCTTTGGCAAGGAAAATGCCTCTGATGAAGAGATCATACAGGCAGCGCGCGCAGCCCACTTACATGACACCATCATGCGGTTTCCCGATCAATTCGATACACTCATTGGAGAAAAAGGGGTCACGCTCTCGGGCGGTCAAAAGCAGCGCCTTGCGCTGGCAAGGGCCCTTCTTATCTCAGCACCTATCCTTATCTTGGATGATCCCCTGAGTCAGGTAGATACAGAGACGGCTGCGACCATCCTGGCCAGTATCCGAGACATTTCCTTTGAGCGGACTACGGTGATCGTCTCTCACAGGCTCAGCCATGTGCGACACGCTGAGCTGATTATCGTGCTGGAAAGAGGGCGCATAACCGAGACCGGCACCCATGACGAACTAGTGGCCCTGGAGGGATATTACAGCAGGACGTATCGCTGGCAGGAGATTGAAGAGGAATTGAATGACGTCAATCGTGAAAGGAAGTGAGCTAAAGTGCCTAAAGTTGAGGCCCGCCCTGGCGCTACGTGCGTGAGCGGTCGGCATAAAGCCGACCCTACGTAGGGGCGGGTTTATCCCACCCGTTTGTTCTGGGCCAGGGACTTGAAGAAACCTTTTGTAAAGATTGGTTTTGTTTCTTTGACTTTAGTTCACTTTAGTTCACTTTAGGCACTGCGTTATTGACAAATAACAAATAACCAATAACGAAACTCATGCGACGCGACTACGGATATTTTGAAGAGGATCAACTGGGCAAGCCGTACGATCTTAGGTTGCTCAGAAGGCTTTTTCCGTACGTCCGCCCATATAGTCTGTTGTTCTTGGTTTCCATTGGGCTCGTTACAGCCATTACGGTCCTGGACCTGGCGCTTCCTTATCTGACCAAGGTGGCTATTGACCGCTACATCGTGCAGGACGTCGTGGATGATAAGCCCGGGACCTCCCCGCAACAACGGTTCTACGCGGCTGACCTGCGGAGGCCGGGGATCGAAATGGTGGTCAGCAGGTATCCCTCGTTATTTGAGATCCAATGGCCCCATGCAAGGATTCGCTACGAGGATCTTTCTGAGCTGAACAAGGCCGACCTTGCGGATCTTCGGAGGGGGGATTATGCCGGAGTTGCCCGCATTGCGCTGATTTTTATTGGCGTTGTCGTTTGCCATTTTGTTTTCAGCTTCGGTCATGTGATCATTATGGAATATGCGGGACAAGCTATTATGCACGACCTGAGACTAACCCTTTTCAGGCACATCCAGGGGCTTTCCATGGCGTTTTTTACCAGAAATCCGGTAGGACGCCTGGTGACCCGCATGACCAGTGATGTTCAGAACATGCACGATTTTTTTACTTCTATTATCACGGTACTTTTCAAAGATATCTTTCTTATCCTTGGCATCACCGTTGTACTTCTGCTTATGAACTGGCAACTTGCTCTGATCTGTTTCTTAATGCTTCCGTTCATATTTCTGGCTACAGCGTGCTTCAGCCGTCTGGCAAGGGATGTCTTTCGGGAACTCAGGGTTAAGATAGCTGAGATCAACACAAGGCTTCAAGAGACCATTGATGGCATTCGTATCGTCCAGTTGTTCTTGCAGGAGAAGAAAAACTACGAACGCTTTCGTAAGCTCAACCACGAAAATTACCTGGTCGGAATGCGCCAGATCAACCTGTTTGCGGTGTTTATGCCTGTTATCGAGGTCCTGAGCTCGGTTACCACAGCGCTGGTCATATGGTATGGGGGCGGACGTGTGCTGGTAGAAACTCTCAGCCTTGGCGCCCTGGTCGCCTTCATTGCCTACATGAGGATGTTCTTCCGGCCTATTCGAGATATTGCGGAGAAGTACAACATCATGCAGTCAGCCATGGCTTCATCTGAGCGGCTTTTCCTCCTTCTTGACAGCCAGGAGCGGATTGCCGATGCCAAGATCTCAAGGCGCATGCCAGACAAAGAAGGCACGATTTCTTTTGGCAGCGTCTGGTTTTCCTATTTGGGGCGTGACTGGGTCCTGAAGGATATCTCATTGACCGTTCGGCCTGGCGAGACTGTGGCCATTGTGGGGCCGACCGGGGCGGGTAAATCGACTCTCATCCACCTTCTTGAACGGTTCTATGATCCAATCAAAGGGAGCATCAATCTTGGCGGGGTTGATATACGCCTAATCCCAAGAGCCTTCCTGCGCGCTCGCATGGCCTTGATCACTCAGGATGTGTTTCTGTTTGCAGACTCTATACGGAATAACATTACTGTAGGAAACCCCCGCCTCCCGCATGAGCGCTTGCATGAGATTGTTGCAGCGTGCAATCTTGACCGGTTGATTCAACGCCTTCCTCACGGGTTCGATACTGTGTTGACCGAGGCCGGCCGCACCCTGTCAAGCGGTGAGCGTCAATTGGTGGCCTTTGCCCGTGCCCTTGCCCGCGATCCTGAGATTCTGATACTTGATGAGGCGACCTCTAGCGTGGATACGGAGACGGAACGCTTGATCCAGGAGGCAACCGTGAAAGTAATGCAAAATCGCACGGCCATCGTGGTGGCCCATCGGCTTTCCACCATACGGCATGCCGACCGTATCATCGTCCTTCACAGGGGCCGTATCAGAGAGGTTGGCTCCCACGACGAACTGATAGCCAAACAGGGGCTGTACTATCAATTGTACCAGTGGCAAGGGGTATCATAACCTGGGCATGGAACTTAGCTCCGCTTCGCTCCGCAATTGGAATAATGGAATGATGGCCCGCCCTGGCGCGATATGAGAATAATAAGCGGTGCCATGTAAAAACCCGGTCTGGGCCAGGGAATGATGGAATGATGGGTTAAGACCCGCCTGCCTCGCAAGCTTGGCGAGCGGGCAGGGGAATGAGAACAATTAAGAAATGATTCTTTTCGGCTTTTCATCCCCAACATTCCATTATTCCACTATTCCATCATTCCTTTTCTGGGATTGCACCCAAGCTGATAAAGTGCTATAATTTCACTACGTTGTAGAAATTCCGAGACGTCCAATTAGCGCAGTTTGAATAGAGCCTGCTCAGCCGCATTTACGATCGGGTAGATAATGGGCGAGCTGGTAAGGGCCGGATGGGTGCCCATCTGGAAGGTAGTGACCTGATCCGCTGTCATTTCATTCTGTATTGCAGCAGCGATAACATTTGCAATTTCACCCGTTGTCACACCGCCTGAGATCTCTCCGCCGATGAGCTTCGCGGTCTTTTTGTCAAATATTAGTTTTATCTTTAAATCTTTTGCATTGGGCATCGAGGCAGGATGTTTATCGGGCGCTTGTGCCTCACCGATGCTGATGTCAAACCCGGCCTCCGTTGCTGCTTTCTCAGTGAGCCCCGATGTCGAGAGGGCGAAATCGCCAAAGGCGGTGGAGAACACCCCGATTACCCCTATATTCTTCCTTTTCAGCTCAAAAACATTGGCACCGGCGATCCTGGCCTCAATAGTCGCTATGGAAGCCAGCCGCAGCCCTGATGGCTTTTTGGTGAAGAAGGAGAACTTCTCGGCACAGTCCCCGCAGGCAAAGATGTGTTCATCGCTTGTCCTCATATAGTCATCGACCCAGATTCCCTTTTGCTCACCAATCTTCAGATCCATCTTTTTGGCAAGCTCCGTATTGGGCACGGCGCCGATGCCGACGATCACGGCATCCGCCTTTAGCTTTTCGCCGTCTTGAAGCTCCACGGAGTTGACCTTGCCATCTCCGAGGATGGCACGCACGCCGTTGTTGGTGATGATCTTTATTCCGCGTTCAGCGAGCTTATTTTCTGCCAGGATGCAGAATTCCTTGTCAACCGCAAGAAGGAGGCAATGGGGCAGGATCTCGACCATAGTCACATTCACGTCCCCTATCTTCTTGCATTCGTCGGCCATTTCGGCACCGATGAAGCCTCCGCCAATGACAACTATGTCTTTAGCCTTGCCTAACACCTGCTGCATCCCCGCGAGGTAGTCCGCATCCTTCCATACGAGAAAAACATTTTCCAGTTCGATGCCAGGTATCGGAGGACGCAACGGCAGAGAACCGATCGCAAGGATTAGCTTCTCATAGCCGACGGTTTCACCGCCCGAGGTGGTCAGGGTCTTCGCCGCCCGATCCACAGAGCTTACTTCATCGACGATAAAGTCGATGCCATTATTGGAAAGGAGGGCATCAGGGATAATGTTCTTATCGGGAGAACCCACAGTCCCGAAGATGTACGGGATGCCACAGACCACCATAACCCTTTTTTCCTTTCGAATAAGCAGGATGCTGGCATCCTTGTAGTGCCTCCTAACTGTTATTCCCGCAACAGGACCAGCAACGTTCCCTCCCACGATTACTATATCTGCCTTTTTCACGTTTAAATTCCTATTGTCCTTTTAGTGTCCTGGAAAACCCCGTCCTTTGGGCGGTCTTATAGCTTGGTCTCTCTCCATCTTTGGCCTACCGGTTTCTCAGTACCCAATATTTCCTTCCTCATCTTTTCTATGCCTATCCTTTTTACAAAGGGTCTGAGTCTCTTTTCATGGGGAAGGGCATTTTGCTCATAATAGTCAAGTATCTTTCCCACCAGTGGAACCACATTCTCAGGGTCTAACATTTCAGCCAATGTTTCCCCCTTAAAGGCAGGCCAAGTACCGCGTCCACCTACCAGGATAGTAAAACCCTTTTCTTTCGCATATATGGCAGAAATCGGGCAGGTGTTGATGCCCCTTCCACACATCTTGCACTTTTTCCTATTAATGACAGCCTTCATATTTCCATTTATGGTGATAGCGTCCATGAGACAGGTCTCTACACATTTACCACAACCATCACATTTTTCCACATCTACAATGGGATATGCCCTTCCTATGATACCTATATCATTAAAGTATGGTCGGGTACACGGAAAGGGGCAACCACTCATCGCTATTTTCACAGCCCCTGGGAGCTCCAGTTCCCCATATTTTTTGTCCAGGTCTTCCGCCAGACCTGTGATATTTTGGACACAGTTCTTACATCTCTCACCCACACAACAAACGATATTCCTTACCCTGAAGCCAGCAGAACCTCCTCTAAGACCAACCTCCTCTAACTTTTTTAATGCCTCGTCAACATGACTCTCTTCAATGTCAAAAAGCAAGACCTCCTGCCTTACGGTAAGATGTATTTTGCCGGAGCCGTAATTGTCAGCGATCCCTCTAAGGGCGGCAAGCTGGCTGACGTCGAGCAAGCCCGCACAAGTACGGACCTTAATTTCATATTTTCCATCCTGCTTCATCAAATACGGTCTTTTCATTTTTACTTCTCCTTATTACCTAAAGTATAAGCGTTCACAGGTTCAGAGTTCACCGTTCAGAAGTCAGAGATCAGAGTTCAGAAGCCAGAGATCAGAGTTCAGAAGCCAGACCTCCGACCTCTGATCTCTGACCTCTATTCTTTTAACTGAACCCTGAACCCCTGAACCATTGAACCCGTGAACGGTTACCACCAGGGTGAGCAAGCGGACCCTTTTTGTTATAGGTATATGCTCATAATGGGTAATAAATACACTTTTTGTGAATATTGTCAAGGCGTTTTTTGGAAAGGGTAGGGCGCTTTGGGATGTGCAGGAATTCCCTTTTTTAAGCGGCGTAGCCGCGTTGTATGAAATCGCGCAGCGATTTTATAACTTGTCGTAAATGATGCGGAGCCCCTCCAGGGTGAGATGTGGTTCAACTGCCTCGATGGTCTCTGCCACCTCCAACATGAGTTCGGCCAGACCACCCGTGGCAATAACTCTGGGCACCGGAGCCATCTCCTTTTTGATACGTCTTACGATCCCATCCACAAGACCCGCATAACCATAGATGATACCTGCGTTCATGCTGCTGATGGTGTCCTTTGCAATCACGCACTTTGGTCTCACAAATATTTCCACCCGCGGGAGCTTAGAAGCCTTTTGAAAGAGGGCTTCCGAAGAGATCAAGATACCGGGGCTGATAGCGCCCCCCAGGTAGGCGCCTTCATCTGAAATGCAGTCAAATGTCGTGGCAGTGCCAAAGTCAACCACAACCAGGCTGGTTCGGTATTTGTGAAAGGCTGCAACAGCATTCACGATCCGATCCGCCCCGACCTCCTTGGGATCGTCGTAGAGTATGGGCATTTCCTTGAATGTGGCAGCATCGACCCACAGGGGCTCGTGATGAAGGTATTTCGTGCAAAAACTGTTCAGGATGTTTACCATGGGAGGTACCACGCATGAGATGATAGTCCCGGTGATAGACCCCACCTTCGCACCCTCACTCGAAAACAGATTCCTTATCAGCAGGTGGAACTCGTCCTCGGTCGCATCCTTTTC
>DAOVEU010000052.1:0-8507 GCA_030668805.1 Desulfobacterales bacterium | reverse complement strand
TTTACCCATATATTGTAGTTGGTGTTTTGTCTGGTCATTGTCTACCTGCATACCGCATACTGGATCTTTTACCATGAGACACCCCCTTTTTTTCCTGAACGATAATCGTCTTTAGATTTACATATCACTCCTGAGCCGTCGAAGCAGGCACGGTAAAGACCCGTGCAGGTTGCAGTACTCACGGGCTGTCACCTGTTCCGGCCTGGAATCTGTCTGTCATCTTGAGACCTCCTTTGAAACGCTCTATTCATTGCTGGATGAGTCTGGTGAACCTTTGTGCTTTTCATTTTTGAATTGTGCAGAAGGAGTCCCCATTCTAAGTTTTGACTCCTCGCGTGCACAGTAGAGCACGGGAACCACGAATACAGTAATGAGGGCCATCAACATGCCTCCAAAAGAAGGAATAGCCATTGGGACCATGACGTCTGCTCCCCGTCCTGTTGACGTGAGTACCGGGATAAGAGCCAGGATGGTAGTGGCGGATGTCATGAGTGCAGGGCGAATCCTTCGGAGGGCTCCGGCCACAGTGGCCTCCCTTGCCTCTTCGATAGTGCTCACTCGAGCAGAGGCAAATCGCTTATCGAGAAATGTGGCCATGAGAACGCCATCGTCAGAAGCGATACCAAACAGAGCAAGGAATCCCACCCAGATGGCCACACTAAGGTTAATGGGATGCACCTGAAACAGTGCCTGCATGGAGACGTCAAACATGGTGAAGTCGAGAAACCACGGCTTGCTATATAGCCAGATCAGGATAAACCCTCCTGCCCACGCTACCAGGATTCCGGAAAAAACCATCAGCGTGGTCAGGACTGAACGGAACTGGGAGTAAAGAATCATGAAGATGACAAAAAGGGCGAGAGGCAAGATGATGGAAAGGGTTTTTTGGGCGCGAATCTGATTTTCGTAACTGCCCGCAAAGGTGTAGCTTACCCCTGCCGGAAGCTCCCATTCACCGCTTTTCATTTTTTGAAGCAGATAGGCCTGGGCCTGTTCGACTACGTCCACTTCCGCATAGCCGGGTTTTTTATCTAGAATAACGTAGCCTACCAGAAATGTGTCTTCGCTTTTGATCGCTTGCGGCCCCCGAAGATATCGAATGTTGGCCAGTTGAATAAGCGGGAGTTGCGTACCATCGGGGGCCGGGACGAGGATTTTCCCCAGGGATTCGATGTTGTCCCTGAGTTCTCGAAGATATCGCACCCGCACGGGATAACGTTCTCGCCCTTGAACCGTAGTGGTGATCCGCCTGCCGCCTATTGCCACCTCAATCGTGTTCTGTACTTGTTTGAGCTTGATGCCGTAGCGAGCGATGGCGCGTCGATCGATCTCAATCTCTATATACGGCTTTCCTACGATTCGGTCAGCTATCACCGTGGCAGGTTCGATAGACGGCACCTCTTTGAGATATTGCTCGATCCGGAAGCCGACTCTTTCGATCGTTTCGAGGTCAGGACCTTTGATCTTAACACCCATGGGCGCGCGCATGCCGCTTTGCAGCATTACGATACGTGCGACAATGGGCTGAAGCTTTGGTGCTGATGTGGTGCCTGGAATTTCCGTCACCCTGATAATTTCATCCCAGATATCATCTGGATTTCGGATTCCGGGCCATGGGTTGCGGTCAGAGTTTAGGTTTGAATCCAATGGAGGACGCCACAACCGAAAAGACATGCCTCTGGAATCCGGAATGAGTCGTCCGTTTTCGTCCCGTTCAAAGCGCCCGTGCACAATATAGGGTTCTCCATCCGGAGCAAGGACCGGATTTCCGTGTTCATTGCGATAGTAGTCGGTCTCGTGAGAGACAAAGCGAAATCTCAAACGTCTTCCATTTCGATCCACAAGGTATTCCGGTTTATAATTGATGACGGTTTCGATCATCGAAATGGGTGCCGGATCCAGAGGCGAATCCACGCGTCCCAATTTTCCCACCGCAGATTCGATCTCCGGTATCATTCCCATGGCCTTATCCTGTTTCTGCAATACATCGAGCGCTTCGCCGATAGAGGCATGAGGCATAGTGGTAGGCATAAAGAGAAAGGAACCCTCGTCAAGGGGCGGCATGAATTCTTTGCCCAGCCCGGGAAACTGCCGTTCGAGGGAAGACACAACACCAGTTTTTCGGAAACTTTCCGGTAGCCATCCGAAAAAGGCATCAGAGCCAAGCCAGATCATCCCACCCCATAATATCATCAACAAAGGAACAGCTAGAAACAAGGCTTTATAGCGCAGGAAAAAACCGAGTAAGGGGCCATACAGGCGCTGAAAGATCTGAAAGATTCCCAGGAGTCCGCCGATCACCACAGCAACAAAAACGAAGTTTTTCACCACACCGCGTTCAGGTCCTAGAGGGAGCCAATGCGTGGTCAATACCAGGCCTACCAGAAGCACCACAATCCAGTTCGCTCCATAAGAAACGACTCGCTGGATCAATCCGGGAAGCCAGGGATTGATCAGATGATAGAGACTCACCAAAGAAATGATTGCCCCGATCCACCACGTTATTTTAAAGGCCAGCAATCCCCCAAATGCCATAAGTGCCAGGTAAGAAACCCAGCGAATCAATGACGCTTTCTTCTCTTTTTGGTCTTTATATGTAAAGAGGAGGTGAGCAAGTGAAGGAATGATCGTAAGGGCTACAATGACGGAGGCGATGATCGCATACGTCTTGGTAAAGGCCAGTGGCTTAAAAAGCTTTCCTTCCGGTCCTACCATCGTAAAGACCGGGAGAAAGCTCACCACAGTGGTAGCAACGGCAGTGAGCACGGCGCTTCCCACTTCACTGGCAGCACGAAAAATCACCTCGAGCCGATCAGCCTCAGGCGGGGCTTCCTTCATGTGTTTGAGGATGCTTTCGGAGATGACGATCCCCATGTCTACTATGGTGCCGATGGCGATGGCGATCCCGGAAAGGGCCACAATGTTTGCATCGACCCTGAAGAGTTTCATAGCAATGAAACACATGAGGACCGCAAGAGGGAGAATGCCTGATATGAGAAGAGAGCTTCGCAGGTTAGCCACCATCAGGAGCACGACGATGACGGTCACGAGAATCTCTTCAGAAAGCGCTGTGTTCAGCGTTCCCAGGGTTTCGTAGATGAGTTGAGTGCGGTCATAGAAAGGGACAATAGCGACCTGGCTGATCGTGCCGTCAGGGAGCACCTTTTTGGGAAGTCCCGGAGAGATTTCTTCAATCTTTTTCTTGAGGTTTTTTATTGTGGCAAGGGGATTTTCCCCATAGCGAACCACAACGACTCCCCCCACAACTTCGGCACCCTCCTTGTCCAGAGCGCCGCGGCGCAGCGCAGGACCGAGCCTTACCCTGGCAACCTCTTTGATGCGTACAGGAACGTTTTCCCGGATCTTGATGACGGCTTCCTCTAGGTCTTCTGACGTTTTAATAAAACCAAGACCACGGATGATGTATTCCACCTTGTTGATCTCGATGGTTCTGGCGCCAACGTCCAGGTTGGACATTCTAACGGACTGAAAAATCTCATCAAGGCCCACGCCGTATGCCCGCATGGCATCAGGGTCCACATCAATCTGGTACTCCTGGACAAATCCCCCTACCGACGCCACTTCACTCACGCCTTCGGCTGAAAGGAGAGCATAGCGGACATACCAGTCCTGAATGGTCCGCAGTTCATGCAAATCCCATCCCCCTGTGGGATTGCCGTCAGGGTCTTTGCCTTCCAGCGTGTACCAGAAGATTTGCCCCAAAGGGGTGGCATCGGGACCCAGCGCTGGTTGGACACCTTGCGGGAGCGTTCCGGCAGGCAGACTATTGAGTTTTTCGAGAATCCTGGTCCTGGACCAATAAAAATCGACGTCTTCCTTAAAAATGGCATAGATTGTAGAGAAGCCAAAAAAGGAGTAACTTCGGATGGTTTTCACACCCGGGATGCCCAGCAGTGATACGGTGAGAGGATACGTGATTTGATCTTCGACATCCTGGGGTGAACGACCCATCCATTCCGTAAAAATGATTTGCTGGTTTTCGCCAATGTCGGGAATGGCATCCACGGGTATTGGATTTCGCGGCAGCCCCCCTAGATCCCAGTCAAAGGGCGCCACCATGATTCCCCATCCCACGAGGACAACGATCATCAAAATGACCAGTAATTTGTTCTCAAGACATACGCGGATGATGCGGTCGATCCAGGACAGCTCCGAGCGGGGTGGTGTGTTATAATCGTTGGAGTTACTCATGACGATGTCGCTCTTCCGTCTTGGCAGAGTGACCAGTGTGATTCAAAGAAAACTGTTGCCGCAGCCGATCGATGTGCCGCGTTAACGTTTGAAATGTCTGCTTGGCCTCACCAAGGTTTCGAGCCTCACTTCCTTCAATGAAGTCATTTTCAAGAAGCATGGCAAATTCCATCCAAACCATGTGCGGGTGACCTGAAAGGAGAGACATATCCACGCCCTTGAGGGCTTTTCCCAGCGAAGTGAAAGCCTTTGTGATCTTAGGCAAGCTCTTTGATTTGAACGCTTCCGAAATGCTTTGATACGAGGTGATAACGGACATGAGCTGGTGCCTGAAGACCTCGGGAACGTCCATCCTGGATTTTTTTCGTGATGGTTGTCTCAAAGGTTTGTCTTCGCCGTGACCGTGCTCATGGGCAGCACCGGCACCTCCCCCTTCGGGGCTCATCATGCTCGGTTTGGCAAGTATTTGAATGGCACTGTCGATCTTGAAATTGCCGTTGGTGACCACGAGTTCTCCTTCTTTCAGGCCATTTCTCACCAGGTAGTACTCTCCGGCCCGCGGGCCCAAAACGATTTCACGACCCGCATAAGTTCCCGGCTTATCCGGCACGGCCACGTAAACCACAGCGCGTTTTCCCGTAATAAGGGGAGCGCTTGCAGGAATTACGAGTGGCGGTCTTTCTTCTCCTGTGGGCCGGACAATCGCTTTGCCTTGTTCAGAAAGAATGGCGCGGAGAACGGCGTGGACGAACATTTCCGGTTTGAGTTTTCCTTCGGGGTTCAGGTAGTTGACACGGACCTTGACGATTCGGGTCTTCGGGTTTAGGAAAGGATCGATAAAAGCCACTGTTCCCGTGAAAATCTCTCCGGGATACGCCTCTGTTTGAAACTCCACTTCCTGACCTTTATGAATCCAGATCAAATCAGATTCATAAGCGTCAAGCTTAACCCAAACCCGGGACAGATCCGCTATGGCGTACATACGCGTTCCGGTTTTTACATAGAGCCCTTCAAAGGCATCTTTGTGGATGACCACACCACTTATGGGAGCCAGAATGGTCATACGGTCTGAAGATTTTCCCAGCTTTATAATGCCATCAATTTGTTTTGGCGTGAGTCCCCATAGCCGGAGTTTTTCACGAGCAGCGGTAATCGTGGCCCGGGTTGTTTCCTTCACCACAGTTAAGCCGCTTCCTTTGAGTCGTTCATCGGCTTGAACCGCCTGGAGCAACTCCTCCTGGGCCGATAGAAGTTCTGGGCTGTAAAAATAGACCATTGGCTGGCCTTTACGAACAAAGGCCCCGGTAAAGGCAACATAGAGACGGTCAATGCGCCCCGGAATCCATGCGGTGATGTAGGCAAGGCGCGTCTCGTCGTACTCAATCTTTCCCAGCATGCGAATTTGAGTAGTAACAAATTTTCGTTCAACGGGCTGCGTTTGTATTTCCGCAAGCTTTTGGGCGTAAGGAGAGAGCTTGAGCTCTCGGAGGCTAGTGGGCGGGGCCTTATCGTCTTCGGGTTCTCTCTTGACAGGAATGAGATCCATACCGCAGATGGGGCATTGCCCCGGATTGGGCAGTTTGATCTGTGGATGCATGGAACACGTCCAGAATCGGACCTCTTGTTGAGAACTTGAAGTCATAGGGTGATCGGAACGAGAATGAGATTCCTGGGCACGGGAGATATCTGAGGTAAGAAAAACCTCTGTGATCACAAAAACAGATATCATCGAAAGGATAAAAGCCTTCAAGGAATTCTTTTCAAAGCTATTAGTCGGCATGTATTAGCACTCCTATGATTGTTCTTTTATTACTGGATGCATAAAATAGATTGCATCTTGGTTGTTTATTTTAAGAATTCATCGTCCGCTTTTGCAGACAGTTTATGTCAGACAGGATTAACAGGATCATCATGATTTTCTTTGTCTTCATCACTTTCCTGATGAAAGTGATGAAACCCAATCCGCTTGCAGCGGAATGATAATTGTCAATCTGCCTTTTGAAAGCTGTATCATTGCGCTGTTAGCGTTCTGATGAAATTTAATTTTCATATATTCGCCGAAGGCGATTGCAATTTCTTGGCTTTCATCCGGAAAGCCAAGAATGAAATATCCAAGAAATCCTGTTAATCCTGTCTAATGAAATAGTTAAAACCCCTAAATGCCAGAAGAATGGCTAAATAACCGGTAAATTCACAAAGAAATGCAAACAATTTACCGCTCTCGGTAATAACAAAGAGACTATCGATTCTGTTGTCAGTTAGTCGGAAATTCCATACCCACGAGCATTTCAAGTTCAGCGAGTCTCTGTGCTCGATCGGCAAAAGCGCGCTCGTATGCCAGTTGAAAATCCAATATCGTTCTGGCCGCGTCGATCACATCCAGGAATGTGCCTTTCCCAGCTTTATAGGTCTGAATGTTTACCCTAAGTGACTGCTCTGCCTTGGGGGTTAGTGTGTTCTTATAAAGGTCGATTTTCCTTTCAGCGTCACGATACTTGTACATGGCCAGTTTTACATCAGCCGCAAGGCGGTTTTCTTGATCAGTTCGTTCCTGTAGGAAGGCCCTGTATCGAGCCCGAGCTTGTCGTTCTTTAGCTCGGTACTTTTCCAACCAAAGGGGGATATTGATTGAAAGCATTGCCATGACAGGATCCTTTCCACTGTCCTCGACGCCCGGCATCGCAGCTTCGCCTGTGTCGACTGTCTCCAGGCTGAGCGTCATGTCGGGATAGTAGTTCTTCTTTGCCAAATCAATGTTCCACCTTTCTCTCGCTGCCAAAAAGTCCACAGCCCTGAGTTCCGGATTTTTTTCTTTCAACCATGCCAGAAGCTCATCCTGTGTGAAAGCGACCTTCTCTTCCGCGGTCCGTCGGGGCCAGGCAATGGGGGCAGAGATAGGTCTATTCAAGGCAGCGTTCAATCTGGCAACGATGGGCTCCCGGAGGTCGTTTAGTGTGAGGAGCCGATCTTCTAATTTTCCAAGCTCCACCTGAGCTCGAATGATGTCTGCATGGGGAGTGGTACCTGCCGCATACCGGGTTCTGGCAACACTTTCGAGATGACGCAATAGGTTCAAGTTTTCCCGAGTTATTGCAATGGACTGCGCAAGATAGTGGTATTCATAGTACGCTTCTTTCACTCGAAAAAAGAGCTTGAGTTTGGTGGCTTCATAGCGTTGTTCTGCTGCCTGAGCAGCTTCCGAGGCAGCATGGCCCCGCAACCGGAGTTTTCCAAGCCAGGGGAAGGTCTGAGACAATCCAAATTTTTGACGCTGAGGGCCAACGCGTGTTTCAACCTTTCGGATGAAATAGGCATAGGTGAACCGAGGATCAGGAGGGGATCTCACTTCCGGGATTTTTTCCAGTGCCGCTTTCCACCTGAGGAACGCGGCCTTAAGGCCGGGATTGTTGAGGGCAGCGCAGGTGAGGTAATCGCTCAAAGTGGAGTCCTCGTTGAGCTCAAGCAGATCTTCTGCTTGCGACTCATGAGCGACCGGCACTTTTTCCAATACCGGAGCATTCCCGGTCGGAGCTTTTCTCAGTTCATCAGAAGCGCATCCTGAGAGGCAAAAAACAACTAGATAGTATAGGAATTTCCTTTTCCAGGCGGCGTAGCCGCGTTCCATAAAATCGCGCAGCGATTTTATAACTTGAATCAAAGACAAGTTCCTGAACGATTTTTTCATGGTCATAGGCCGCCACAACCTTTTTCACAACAGATTCACATTCCTATTACCTGCGGTGATAGGAGACTTTGCCGCCGGGGGCTTCATATTGATTTGAACTCTTCTTTGTCGATTTCACCCGTGGCATATCGATCCTTCACCCATACCCCAGCCGCTTTAGAAATTTGCGGGCGAGACACCCGATATATCGGGCATCCTCGCGCTGATAAGATTGATACTGTCACCTGAACCGATAGCAAGAACTCCTCTTTTGCGGGGGAATATTCCCACTAACGGTGTCCAGCATCAATAGGGTGAACACAGTATTTCATGAAAAGAAATACTGTATTTGGAGATATGGGAGCATTACCTACTTGTTAATTCCAATTGCGACTATGTAATTGTCATGGAGCCACTGCCGTGAATGTGGTATGGTCACGGGCAAATGGAATGGTAACCAGGCGAACTCTTCCCTCCTTCTGTGTTATCTTAAGGGCTCACGCAAAAATAACTTGGCAGAGTTGGCGCTCAGATTTGGGTCGGATTTGGCCGATCCGATTGAGCAAAACCACAGGAATAGCTGGCTATTTCGCGGATTTTGCGAATGAGTATCGGTCGAAGACGGCCTGAA